>NZ_JAHBDG010000026.1:0-69420 GCF_019956305.1 Pseudomonas sp. BF-B-30
CACCAAACCTGCCAGCACCACCATCGCCAGGGACATAAGGATGCATTGGTTCAGGCCTACCAACAGTGTGGGTGCGGCAGTCGGCAGTTCTATCTTGAACAAAATGTCTTTCGGCGAAGCACCGGACGCCTGGCCCAACTCGAGTAGATCCTTGGGCAGCTGCTTAAAGGCAAGGGTCGTTAGCCTGAGCATCGGTGGAATGCCATATACGATGGTCGCGATGATCGCCGGCACCCGCCCCAAGCTGAACAGCATCACTGCAGGGATCAGGTAAACCCAAGGCGGCACCGTTTGCATGATGTTTAGAATCGGCAGCAATACTTCATCGACACGCTTCACCCGGGCCGCCAAAACCCCCAGCGGAAAAGCGATGGCAACAGAGATCAGGACCGACACGCTGACGAGCGCAATTGTCTGGATGGACGCGCCCCAAAGGCCAGCGAACAAACAGAAAGCCAACATCACCGCAGCAAAAACAGCGACTCGCTTATTGGCGAAAAAGAACGCCGCTACGACGACAATACCAATAAACAAATAGGGATGGGGAGCAAGCAGCGCGCCCTCCACCGCACCCAGTACCGCCTCGATGAGTTGACTGATGCCCTTGAACACCCCATGCAAATTGGCATTCAGCCAGTCAACGGCTGGAGCCAGGTAATCGCCTGGAGAAAACTGAATGTGCGTTGTCATTGGGAAGCCCCCACCCGCGTCCGTGCAGCGCTCTGCGCCAGACGATCCAGAATCATGGTCAGGATAACGATAGCGATGGCCGCGTTGATCGACTTGGCGATATCCAATGTACGGATGGAACCGTAGATCGCCTCGCCCAAACCACCCGAACCCACGATGCCGGCGATGACCACCATGCCGAACGCCATCATCAGGCTTTGGTTTACGCCAGCCATAATGCTAGGCATGGCGAACGGTAAGCGGATCTTGAAAAACATCTGCATTCCAGTCACGCCAGTGGCATCTCCCAATTCGATGAACTCCTTGGGCGTCATGCGAATCCCCAGGGAGGTCAGTCGTAGAGCCGGGGGAAGCGCAACGATAAAAGTCGCCAACAGCGCCGTGGCAGGCCCATAGCCGAGTAGCGCAATGGCCGGTAGCAGGTAGATGTAAGGCGGC
This sequence comes from Pseudomonas sp. BF-B-30, assembly GCF_019956305.1. NCBI lineage: Bacteria > Pseudomonadati > Pseudomonadota > Gammaproteobacteria > Pseudomonadales > Pseudomonadaceae > Pseudomonas > Pseudomonas sp. BF-B-30. The sequence goes on from NZ_JAHBDG010000026.1 coordinate 1,129, forward strand.
ATCGTCTGAATCAAATCCAGACAAGGATCAACCACACGATCAAAGGCAGGCGCCAGACCAGCGATGACTCCCAGCGGAATGGCGACAGCCAGTGCCAGCACGGTGGCTGTGAGCACCAGGGCAAGCGTGCTGACTGTCTCTGGCCACAAACCAATAATGTCGCAAAACAACAAGGCCAGGCTTGTGAGAATCGCAAAGCGAACGCCCGCAACACGCCAGCCAATCAACGCCATGACAATCGCTACAACGTAATGCGGTGGATAGGCGATACACCACAGCACGCCTTCGTAAATGCCCTTCAGCACCGCATTGACGGCATCGAACATGAACTCGCCGTTATCCGAAAGCCATTCCAGTCCTGTATCAATGGAGCTATCAAACTGACTAGAAAAATCCGGCGTGCTCATGCGGACGCCCCCATCGCACTGGCGGTTGGTACTGGCGCCAACTCGTTGGGAATACCTTGAACGCCACGCAGCAAATCACGGGGCGTAATGATCCCTACCACTGTTCCGTTATCGACGACGGCAAGCGCATCGCGCTTGGACTTCATCGTCAATCCGATAAGCTCATTGATATCGGCGTCAAGATAGGTTTCGCTGAGCCTGGTGATGTCGCAGGTCGGGTGTGCTGCCTGGTAGGCCCGGACAGACGTCATGACCGAGTGAGCCTTCACCAGATGCAGTCGGGAAATGCCGGCGACAAACTCAGCCACGTAGTCGTCAGCCGGGTTGAGCACGATCTCCTCGGCGGTGCCGACCTGAATGATGGCGCCATCCTTCATGATCGCAATGCGATCACCAATGCGGATGGCCTCGTCCAGGTCGTGTGTAATAAACACCGCGGACTTGCCCAGTTCCTTGGTCAGCTGGCGGAACTCATCCTGCAACTGTCGGCGAATCAGCGGATCAAGCGCGCTAAATGGCTCATCCATCAAAATCACTTCTGGATCGGCAGTCAGTGCACGTGCCAGCCCGACTCGTTGCTGCATGCCCCCGGACAGCTCGCTGGGATAGCGCGAAGTCCACTCGCTCAATCCAACCTTCGCCAGCGCCTGCTCGGCCACTTTGTAACGTTCAGCCTTGCCCACACCCTGCACTTCCAAGCCAAACGCAGTGTTCTCAAGAACCGTACGGTTAGGTAGCAAGGCAACGCTTTGAAAGACCATGCCGATGTGACGCGCCCTCACCTCTCGAAGCTGTGCTGGCGACAAGGATGAAACGTCTTTGCCTTTGACCAGCACCTTCCCCGAGCTAGGGGTGATTAGCTTGTTCAGCAACCTTATAAGGGTGGATTTGCCACTGCCGGACAAACCCATGATGCAAAAGATTTCCCCCCGGCGAACCTGGAGACTGACATCGGAAACCCCGACCACACATCCATAGTCTTGCAGGATCTGGGTCTTTGAGAGACCCTGCTGGACAACCGCGTCCATGGCTGCTGGTGCACTTTTACCGAAGATTTTCCATACCGACTGGCAATCTACCAGCACTTCGTCAGTATTAATTGAGGCCATTGTCATTTCGCAATCCATCGAACCAGTTGTTTGCTGGTTTTTTTAATTAATCAAAGGGCGGCAGTGGCAAACAAACAAAACTTAATAGTTCTTGATATTTCCCCAACGATTTACAAGGTCTGTATGACTATCAATCCAGCCCTTGATAGCCTCGTCCATGGTCTTGCCATCCTTGACTTCAGCATTCATCGCGGTGATGTCCGTGATAGGCACATAAACGCTGGCCATCAGTTCACGCGCACGCGGATTGGCTTCAGCGAAGCCTTTGTGTCCGATCCAGTAATAACCCTGCAATGGCGGGAAGACCCCTTTTGGATCTTTCAGGAATTTGAGATCAAATTTCTTGGTCATCCAAGATGGATCCCAGACGGTTACCGCCACCCATTCTTTGCGGTCGACTGCCGACTTTAAAGCCGCGGTCATTGCGGAAGTACTGCCTTCGACCAGCTTGAGCTTGATGTCGTACGCTTTGACGACATTGTTCGCGTCACTCATTAAACCCGAACCCGGCTCGATGCCAATGATTCTGTTCCCCAGCTTTTCCGAGTTTGCATTCAGCTGTTCAATGGAGTCGATGTCTACGTAACTGGGTACTGCCATACCCTGATAAAGACCATAGGAGACCGGCGACAGCTTCTCGATTTTGTTTTTATTCTTTTTCCAATAATCTGCTGCAGCGTAGTCAGTCTGGGATGCCAGCACTTGAATATCCCCTTTGCTTAGTGCAGCATAGGCGATACCCCACTCGGAAAACTCCACAACTGTTACGGTGTATCCTGCATTCTCAAGTACTTTCTTGGTTATGCCAGTAATGGGCACCAAGTCCTCCCAGGACATAGTACCCATTACAATGTTTTTTTCTTCTGCCTGTGCCTGCAAACTCATCATGCCCACAAACGCGAGCGCGCAGAATGCCTTCCAAATATTCTTCATGGATTAATCCGTTCTTATTAGTGACTTATTAAAGGGTCTTTCTAGTAAAAGCCGACAACTTAAACTTACTAACCTTCTCGCCCGGCCCAAAATTCATGCCAACGAATGACCGAACTGACGCCCAGCTTCGTTATTATTTTGGGTGGTAGCCTGCTGGGTCCTGGCGCGTGACTGAAACTATCCAGAAAATCAGAACGTGTCCCCGAAGCCAACTCCGCCGCCATTACACCTGCCAGGGTGCTCTTGACCGTTCCCAACCCATTTTCGCAGCAAGCCGAATACAGGTTTTCTTCGATCTCGCCAAATGCAGCGGCGCTGTTACGGCTCAAACACAGACGGCCGGCCCAGCTGAACTCCAACGGAGTGGATTTCAGTTCTGGAAAGCGTGCATCCAAGGAATGTCGCTGCTCTTTGGCAACTGCAGCTACACGCTCTGGTGTGACCTGGATACTCGGGTCGTAGGTGAACTTTGTCCGGATGACGATACGCGAGAGACCGTCTGAAGAAATCTTGCGAACGGTCGCACCCATTGGATCAGCCGGCAACAAGGCCCACCTGGCTTTGCCCGGTACGTCCTTCCTGAATGCATTATCACTGTACGCCGCCGTCATGGAAGCGTAAGTGAAGACATGCAGCAGGCGGCCTTGATAATGGCCAAAGTCCTCAATGTGCCCGTTAACCCCCAGAATCACCTTGGGTGCGTGCACCGTCCCATTATGGGATCGAGCGCACCAACCGCTTCCCTGCTTGGTCAATTCAATAATGGGAGAGCGTTCGAACAGTGTGATTTTCCCTTCGAGCCCTGCGGCCAGGTCTCTAATGTATTGCGCGGGTTGAATCAACACTGCGCCGGGAGTGTAGATCCCACCGTGGTAATAGGTGGATCCGGTGATTGCGCGCATTTGCGCGGCATCAAACATCTCGAACTTCTCGCCAATGCGCTCAAGGGATTGAGCGTAATTGACATTCAGCTTCAATCCTCGCTCAGTGGCGGCCGCGTTGATCTTCCCGGAAGGGTCGAACGTGTCGGCAGACATGCCGTATTCCCGCGCGGCTTCAGCGGCAAAAGCAATCGCAAACCGATTTTGCGTGATTTCCAGCGCCGTTGCAGACTCACTCGCCACGGAGTACTCCCCGGACGACAGACTGTGCGGCACATCGATCATGAATCCAGAGTTTCGGCCCGCCGGCCCCTTGGCGACTTCATGAGCATCGACCACAACAATGCTGTCACCTGGGTGCAATTGGGACAGCCGGCGAGCGGCGGACAGGCCGGCAAAACCGGCACCGATAATCAGCCAATCCGCCGTCACGTTTCCATCAAGCATGCGGACAGGCGCAGTGCGTGCGGAAATCGCCTCCCAACCTGAAACCCCGGTGTCTACCGGCAGGCGCTTGATGGTATGGGTGCTCATTTTTCGGTCTCTTCATCCGACCGATCAGACACATCGATCCAGATTGTTTTAATTTCGGTGTACTGGTCATGGGCGAAAATGGATTTGTCCCGACCGCCGAAGCCCGACTCCTTGTAGCCACCGAATGGTGTCGACGCGTCGCCCTCACCAAAGCAGTTCACGGTGACGATGCCCGCGCGAATTTCCCGCGACAACTTGATTGCCCGCCGCAAGCTGCCGGTGTAAACCGAGGCCGCCAGGCCATAAACCGTGTCATTGGCCAGGGCAATGGCTTCGGAGATCGTATTGAAGGTGGTGACCGAGAGAATCGGGCCGAAGATCTCTTCCTGGAACAGCCGGTTGTCTCGACCAACACCGTCAATCACCGTTGGCTCTACAAAGGCACCGTCTTTGGTCGCGCCACCGTAAACAACTTCAAGCTTTCCGGCGGTGGCGTGCTCAAGGTACGACTTCACTTTTGCGAAATGCTCTGGGCTGACCAGCGAGCCTACGCGGTTCTGCGGATCGAGTGGGTCCCCCATCTTCCATTCGCGGATGTAGGCGCCCATGCGCTCCAGCAGCTCGTCTTTAACCGACGCATGGACGATCAGACGTGAAGTCGCGGAGCAATTTTCGCCCATGTTCCAGAACGCGCCATTAACGACATGCTGAGCGACGAGATCCAGGTCTTGGGCATCGTCCATCACCACGGCCGGATTTTTTCCGCCGCACTCAAGGACGATGCGTTTCAGGTTCGAATCGGCGGCGTAATGCAGGAAGCGGCGGCCGGTAGCGGTGGAGCCGGTGAAGCTCACCATGTCGACATCGTTATGCAAACCAATGGGCTCACCGACGTCTTTACCCGTGCCGGTCACAATGTTGAGTACACCAGCGGGTATACCGGCTTCAAACGCCAGCTGAGCGACACGCAACGTAGTCAGCGAGGTTTGTTCAGCAGGTTTGACGATGACCGAACAGCCCGCAGCGAGCGCCGGGCCGATTTTCCAGGCCAGCATCAGCAGTGGGAAGTTCCAGGGCAATACGCAGCCCACCACGCCGATCGGCTCCCGGACCACCATAGTCAGCGCGTCGCTGCCAACCGGGGCGGTATTGTCATAAATCTTGTCAATCAGTTCTGCGTGCCAGCGGATCGTGTGGATGGTGTCCGGGATGTCGACCAACTCACACTCACTGACCGGTTTGCCGCTATCGAGGCTTTCGAGGACGGCCAGTTCGTGTTGATGGCTTTCAAGCAGGTTTGCAAACTTCAACAGAACCGCTTTGCGCTCCCGAGGAGAAATAGACCTCCAGCGTCCATCCTCAAAGGCCTCCTTGGCATTGCTCACCGCGAAGTCGACATCATCGGACGAACAAGCTGCGATGTCGGTTAAAAAGTCGCCGGTCGCCGGATTGTTCGTGGCGAAGGTTTTGCCGGAGATCGCGGGTTTAAACGCGCCATTGATGAACGCCTTGGATGGCAACGAAATGTCTTTGGCCAGAGCGGCATATTCGGCCTTGCTCAGAAGATCACCCATGGCTGGCTCCCGAAATGTTGGCTACGTTACGTTTGAGTTCAGTAATGACCGACGCGAAACTCTGCTTTTCGTCCGCTTCAAGTGGCTGCAATGGCAGGCGCACGTTACCGACTTTCAATCCGGCAACTTCGCAGCCGTACTTGATCGACTGCACGAACTTGCCACCGTCCAGGGCATTCATCAGCGGCATCATTGCCGACATGATTTGACGGCCTTTGTCGAAGTTCTTTTCGATCACACAGGCTTCATAAAGCGCTACGTGTTCCTTGGGCAGGAAGTTGGAACCTGCGCACACCCAACTGCGGGCACCCCAGGCAAAAAACTCGAGGGCTTGGTCGTCCCATCCGCAGGACAAGGCGATGTTGGGGAACTGCCGGGCCAGCATATGCACCTGGCTCATGTCGCCGGAACTTTCCTTGATGGCGACGACGTTTTTCGATTGGCTGACACGTGTGAAATATTCTTCATCCATCGAAACGCACATGCGCCCCGGATAGTTGTAAAGCATGATCGGCAAGTCCGCTGCGCGATCGATAGTGAGCGCGTGAATCGCGTTTTCCTGTGAGGTTGGCAGCGCGTAAGGCGGGGATGTGACAAGAATGGCGTCCGCTTTGATCGATTTGGCATCCTTGGCGTACTGAACCGCATCTTCGGTACGAATCGCCCCGGTACTGACGATCAGTTGCACCCGAGTTCCGATCACATCTTTGGCGTAGGCAGCCAACTCGGTGCGTTCTTCTGAAGTCTGCGCATAATACTCGCCGGTCGACCCGCCGATAATAATGCCGTGCACCTTCGCCTCAATCAGCGACTCCAAAACTTCAGAGTACACATTCCAGTCAATGTCCCCATCAGAGTTATAAGGAGTTACTGCTGGTGTATAAATACCTTCAAATTTCAAGATAAATGCTCCGAATGCGAGTTAGGTGGACGATCAACGAGCGCGTCAGCTTTGATGCCTTGACGCGCGATAAAAATTTCTATGTTTTCACAGGACAGAGGAACTGGCCTTTAAAGTCTTGTAAAGAGCACTTTTGCTGCCTTTCACAAATGACCTCCAGAGGTTGTTTTGCCGACTAGTACGGTTAACTGTTGAATCCAGACTGGCATGGGCCAAGAAGGCGGTCAATAGAGTGTATTTCTGGCGTATACATTTCTAGATGGGTGCTTCGCTCGGCCTGAAAAATAAATTACCTTTTGTTTTCAATGACTTAAAGCCTTCTCGTCTGGGCCGCGACATCAATCGATAACATTTGTTTATGCATTGATAAGAGTAAATGTTTCTTGTTGATGCATGATTGCCGTCGTAGCCTTACAACAGCGATATTCTACCGACGAATTGGATAAGAAAATTCCTCGTACATTCGTTCCATTAGTTAGAATCTGTTTGCCCAGGCTCGAATAAGGAACTGTAGAAAAATTGCTATTGATGCAAACATCAGCATTACAGGAATGTCTGCATCAGTAAGGACTCGAGCGAAATGAGTGCACGGATGGCACCACCATCCAAGAAGGCACATTTTTCGTAAGACGCTTCCTGGACGTGGCAAAACGTTCCGGTTCGCGGATAGAAGCAGCACGGTTTGATGGGCTTGCATCCACAGACGGTACTGCGAACTCAAGACCGTTTGGCCTCACCTCGCAGAGCAGGCTGAATGTGTCGCCCCCTTGGTATTTTGGAGTGTGTTGACCGTGAGCACTAAATCGGCAGTTTCAAATCTAATCGCGCAGCGCAAGCCTGACCACGCGCTGCCAGGTGCCCTTTATAGCGATCCAGACGTTTATAGGCAGGATCTGGAACAGATCTGGCACAAAAGTTGGATCTTCGCAGGGCACACATTTGAGCTGGAGAAGTCGGGTCAGTACCTGTCGCTGCAAATCGGCGATTACCCTGTCGCTATCGTGCGCGGTGCAGACAAGCAGATTCGAGCGTTCCACAACGCTTGCCGCCATCGCGGCTCAAAGGTGTGCCCGGAAGCAAGCGGCAAAGTCGCCAAACTGGTGTGTCCTTACCACAAATGGACATTCGAGCTGGACGGCAGACTGCTTTTCGCCGGGAACATGGGGGACGATTTCGACAAGTCTCAGCATGGGTTGAAGTCCGTGCATTGTGAGGTCGTCGAAACGTACATCTATGTGTGCGTAGCAGATGTCGCCCCAGACTTTTCGTCGTTCAGAAAATCCGTCACCCCTTTCGTTGCGCCTCATAACCTGGACGACTGCAAAGTCGCGTTTGAGTCGAACATCATCGAGAAAGGCAACTGGAAACTGGTTTTCGAGAACAACCGCGAGTGTTACCACTGCGATTTTACTCACCCGGAATTGATGCACTCATTCGTGGACAACCCATCAGTGGGTGGCGCTGGCGGCGACGAGGATCTCGAACTCAAAGAGCACTGGGATCGCTGCGAAGCGGCAGGACTGCCCAGCCGATTGGTCATGGATGATGAGGGTCGCTTCCGAATGACCCGCATTCCACTGTTTTCCGGGGCCGTCAGCTACACAATGGATGGCAAGCCTGCAGTCGCTGGCCGGTTGGACACCTCCGGTGAAGCCAACATCGGAGCGCTGCTTTATTTCAACTACCCATCAACCTGGAACCACTTTCTGGGCGATCACGCGCTGAGCTTCCGCGTTCTGCCCATCGGTCCGGGCGAGACGTTGGTCACTACAAAATGGATCGTCAAGAAGGACGCGCAGGAAGGTGTCGACTACGACATCGATCGACTCACCAAGGTTTGGCTTGCAACCAATGACCAGGATCGAACCTTGGTTGAAGGTGCACAGGTCGGCGTCAGCTCTCCTGCTTACGAGCCAGGCCCATTGTCGGTGGCCAGCGAAATTGGTGTGTGTCAGTTTGATGATTGGTACTGCAAAACGATGCTTGATCACCTCAGTGACACGATCCCGTTAAGATCTGTCGGCTAAATGCAAAACTGCCGGTGGTGAGAACCACGAATGATCACCACCGGCATACCCAAACCTCTCCCCTCCTTGCCCCCCGAGTCACTGCTCGGCCAGTACCCCCTATCTTCTAAACAGGTCAGGAAAACTGGGCGAGAATCCAGTCTCGTAGCCGGCAACAGGCGTCGTCATTGATCCGGTCTTCACGAAATGTCAGATAGTGCTGACTTTCGTGGAGAACCACTTCCTCTTTGATCGGCCGAATCAACGTGCCGTTTGCGATCAGGTTTGCAACCAGGTGATTCCATCCGAGGGCTACGCCCTGATGGGTCAACACCATACTAATTACCAGGTTGTAGTCGTTCGCGTTGAAAACGTGAGGACTATCGTGGGGGCGTTTCTCGATATCAACATCGTGATAAGCCAGCCAAACACCCCAGTCAACGTGCTCCGCAACCTGGGACCTGCCATAGGGGCTGAGGTTTAGCAAAACCCCGTCGCGTAATCCTTCCAGGCTGGACAGCTCAGGGTGCTCCTCTTTGTAACGAGGTGTGCACACCGGGTAGATGACGTCATGAAACAACGGATAACTGCGGTAGCCATCCTGAATCCTGGCCATTTTGGTGATGAAGATGTCCGGAGTTACACCCGGCTCCATCGACAAAAAGTTTTGAGTGGTCACCAGATTGAGGTCGATGTCTGCGTTCTTGGTAAAAAAACCCGGTAGCTTGGCTGCGAGCCAGAGGGCTGAAAACGCGGGAGAACAGCAAAGCGTCAACGTGCGCTTGCCTGCATTGTTGGTGCGAATACGCTCCGCCGCTTGGGAAATGTTGACGAAAGAAATCTGTGCAGCATCAAAAAAGATGGATCCGGCTTCCGTCAACTCGACCGCTCGACCCACCCTTTTGAAGAGATCCACCCCAAGGTACGCCTCAAGCTCTCGAATCTGACGGCTGATTGCCGCTTGAGTAACGCACAGCGCTTCAGCCGCACGCGTAAAGCTCTGATATTTGGCGGCGGCGACGAATGACTTTACTGCTTTCAGAGACGGCATTTTCAGCAGCGTCATGTCTGGATCGATGTGCTTAACCATAACCTAGAGTATTGAATATCCGGTTCGGGGCCCTTTGAAGGGCCGTTTGGGACGAGATCGGCGAGAGGATTCCACCTAGAGCCTATGCTGGAGCGTAGCTGAAACAGAGGGTCTAAGACAGGGCCAGCGGTAGTCGCCTTCGCAACCAGCACTGTCGCAGTCGCAAATTGATACGATTAGTTGATTGATAACATGACGTTATTGATTGGTTGGAAGAAATGTTGTTAGACGCTGACTCTATAAGGTAATAACTTGGGTCTCAAGGCATTGATTAATTCAGCGCCGATAAAACAAGAATAATAAACATCACATAATAAAGAGGATGGTCACAATGACTAACTCCCAACCTTTCTCTCAGCTTGACTGCCCCCATAAGCACCGCCTTAACTGATTAAGATAGGTATATCTAAATTCTTGATCTTACGTCGTATTTGCAGCAGGAGGGGTTATGAGTCTTGGTGACGAGATACTCTCGGTAAAAAACATTTACAAAGTCTTTGGTACTCAGCCAAAGCTCGCGATGGAGATGCTGGCTCGCGGTGCTGATAAAAGTGAAATTTTCAGCAAAACCGGTCAAGTCGTTGGCGTTTTTGATGCCAGTTTCTCCGTAAAACGTGGAGAGATTTTCGTCATCATGGGGCTTTCCGGTTCCGGGAAGTCGACGATGGTCCGGTTGTTCAATCGACTGATCGAGCCAACCTCCGGAACGATCCATCTTAACGGACAAGAAATCACTGGTCTGTCGGACGCCGATCTTCTCAGCGTTCGTCGCAAAGACATGAGCATGGTGTTTCAGTCGTTTGCCCTGATGCCCCACATGAGTGTGATCGACAACGTTGCTTTCGGCCTGGAAATCTCGGGTGTAGAGGAAAGTGAACGGCATAAACGTGCACTCGAGGCACTCAAACAGGTAGGGCTCGATGGCCACGCCTACAGCTATCCGCACCAACTGTCCGGCGGTATGCAACAGCGGGTAGGCCTGGCCCGAGCGCTGGCGAATGACCCCGCCATCCTGCTGATGGACGAAGCCTTCTCGGCACTCGACCCGTTGATTCGCCACGAAATGCAGGGCGAACTGATTCGCCTGCAGGCAGAACAGCATCGCACCATCATCTTCATCTCCCATGACATTGACGAGGCGATTCGCATCGGCCATCGCATTGCGATCATGGAGGGTGGGCGGGTAGTACAGATCGGTACCCCGCAAGAGCTGCTTTGCAACCCCGCGAACGACTACGTCAGAGCTTTCTTCAAAGGCTTTGATGCCTCGAAGATCCTCAAGGCTGGTGATGTTGCCAAAATTTGTGCAGAGCATCCGTACGCCGTGGATCAATCCACGCCTACGCTGCGCGACGATGTACTCCTGCAGGACGTCTTTCACATCGTTGCTGATGCCGTTAATCCAGTTGCCGTGCTGGATCGCCAGGGTGTGTTCAAGGGCACGATCTCCAAGAGCCTACTGCTTCAGACAATGAGCCGACATTAATAGTCTCTATTTGCTGGCTTGCCAGGCTCGGACATTCAGGTGATGACATGAACGAATTCAATTTTCTAGACCCGTTTCAATCCATCAACGTCCCATTGGGCCAATGGGTAGAAGTTGCCCTGAATTATCTGGTTCAGAATTTCCGCGAGGTATTCCGCTCGATTAGATGGCCGATCGACCAGGTACTTAATGGTATTCAGTTCGGATTGTTGGCTATTCCTCCGTCAATATTCATTATTTTTGCGACGCTCTTGGGCTGGCAGGTAGGAGGGAAAAAGATAGGCATTCTTTGTTTCGTCACCCTCACCCTTTTAGGAGTGATCGGCGTATGGAATGACGCCATGATCACCCTCGCGCTGGTGCTCACTTCACTGTTTTTCTGTGCAGTCATTGGCATACCGCTGGGTGTCCTGTGTGCCCGGAGTGACCGACTGGAGATGCTGCTGCGGCCGGTGCTCGATGCAATGCAAACACTGCCTGCTTTTGTTTATCTGGTACCCGTGGTGATGCTGTTTGGTATCGGCAACGTACCGGGGGTACTGGTCACGATCATCTTTTCGGTGGCGCCACTGGTCAGGCTCACCAATCTGGGAATTCGCCAGGTACCGGAAGACAAGATTGAGGCGGCCCGGGCTTTCGGATGCACCCCACGCCAGATGCTGAAGCGGGTTCAACTTCCTTTAGCTGCACCGACGATCATGGCGGGTCTGAATCAGGCATTAATGTTGTCACTTTCCATGGTGGTGATCGCATCAATGATTTCGGTTGGTGGGTTGGGGATGATGGTACTTCGCGGGATTGGCCGCCTTGATATGGGCTTGGCAACCGTCGGTGGATTGGGGCTGGTATTGCTGGCGATTTTCCTCGACCGACTGACCCAGGCGATGGGCGAACGCAGTAACAGGGCAACCAAAGGTGAGCACTGGTACCAGACAGGCCCGGCGGGTGTCGTTTACCGTCTGAAAAGAAAGAACACTGTTACAAAAATAGAAGTTAGTCCCAAGGAAAGTTAATCCGCTTAGCGGCGCGTTGTGAACCAAAAGAAATGCCAACTTCTTAACCCAGCCAAGGTAAACGATAATGAACTTCACAACCTTCGGAATAAAACAGAAATTCATTCATTCTGTGGCGCTTTTAGTTTTAGCGGTATCACCTGTGTTCGCATCGGCCGCAACGGCGCAGGAGCCCGGAAAAGGTGTATCAATCACCCCGATCTTTCCGTCAATCGCCGAGGAGCGGTTTCGCGGGGAGATTGCAATGGCGGGTCTCAAGGAATTGGGCTACGACGTTGAAACACCAAAGGAAACCGAGTACTCCACCATGATGGTGGCGATTGCCAATGGTGACGCGGACTTCTCAGTACATTTGTGGGAGGAACTGCACAAATCTTTCTACGAGAAGGCCGGCGGCGATGAGACGATGGTGAAAACCGGCGCTATCATGCCGGGCGTGTTGCAGGGCTACATGATTGACAAAAAAACGGCCGATGAACACCACATCACTTCGCTCGCAGATTTGCAGAAGCCGGAAATTGCCAAACTGTTCGATGCCAATGGTGACGGTAAAGCTGACCTCACGGGTTGCAACCCGGGTTGGGGATGTGAGCTCATCATTGCGCACCACATGAAAGCCTATGACCTGATGAAAACCGTTTCCAATAACCAGGGCTCCTATTTTGCCCTGATGGCGGACACTATCGCTCGTTATAAACAAGGTAAGCCGATTCTCTATTACACCTGGGTACCTCAGTGGATCTCCGGTGTTCTGGTCGAAGGCAAAGATGTTGTGTGGTTAACCGTGCCGCGTACGGATCTTCCAGGTGGCAAAAACGATGTCAACACTACCTTCAATGGTAAAAACCTTGGTTTCGCGGTAGACAGTGTCAAAGCGGTAATCAACAAAGAGTTTGCCGAGAAAAATCCGGCTGCCGTGAAGTTCCTGTCTGAAATGCAGATCACTACCGACGATGAAAGCGCGCAAAATCTGAAAATGCACGACGGTGAAAAAAGTGCAGCCGACATCACTCGTCATGCCAAAGAATGGATCGCGGCCCATCGCGCGAAATATGACAGCTGGCTGGCAGACGCACGAGCCGCGGCTAATACCGCCACCGCAAAAAATTAGTCCCTCCATTTAAATCTGCATAAAAGGTTGCCCTTCCCCGGGCAACTTTTTTATCCGTTTCGGCGTTCATCATTCAGGAATCATGAAATGCAGTTGTATTCATTCGTCCAGAATTTCAGTTACAAGGACGCGCCCCTGCATACACGCGAGCTGGTTAAAACTTGCCTGCTCGACATCATTGGTGTGGCCGCCGGTGCTCGCGATAATCAAACCAGCGTGATGCTCAAAACCTACGCTGACACCCACTACTCTGCCAACAAGCTGTCCAGCCGACTTTGGTTCGACGGCAGAGCCGTACATCCATTGGGCGCCGCGTATGCAGGCGGTTTCTGCGTTGATAGCCTGGATGCACATGAAGGTCACTTCACCTCCAAGGGGCATGCGGGTGCAACGGTTGTCCCGGCCATTGTTGCATTGGTAGACGCGTATCGCAGTCAGGGCAAAGATATCAGTGGCGAAGAATTCCTTAGCGCACTGTGCATTGGTTACGAGACCGCGTTGCGTGCAGGCCAGGCATTGATGGCCACTGCCCCGGAATATCATGCCTCAGGCGCCTTTTCCGGGATCGGGGTCGTTTGCGCCGGTGCCCGCTTGCTGAAGCTTGATGAAACAACGTTCCGTCATGCGCTGGGTATCGCGGAATACTTTGGACCCAGGTGCCCGATGATGCGCCTGGTGAGCTTTCCGACGATGTTGCGAGATGCCCACGGCGCCGGGGCGTATGCCGGACTGAACGCGCTACTGATGGCGCAGATAGGTGTCACTGGCGCGCCAGCCGCCACCGTTGAACCTTTGGAGATCTCCACTTTCTGGCAGGACATCGGGACCCGCTGGGAGATCGATGAGCAATATTTCAAACCGTGGCCGGTATGTCGCTGGGCGCAACCGGCACTCACGGCCATGACCGATTTGATGCGAGCACATCCAGTCATCTCTGCTGAGTTGATCGAGACCATCGATGTCGAGACATTCCACGAGTCTGTGTGCTTGCAGGGGCATTTTCCGAAGAATGCGGATGAGGCCCAGTATGCGCTCGCGTTTCCACTGGCCGCCTTGATCGTTCGTGGAAAACTGGGCCCTGACGAAGTCACCGGGGATTCCATTCATGCGCCGGACATTTTGAACATCAGCGGGAAGATAACCCTTCATGAGGCGCCCGACCTGTCCGCCAGGTTCCCGGAGGAAATTCTCTCCCGCGTCACCGTTACCCTGAAAGACGGCACACGTCTGACGAGCCCAACCGCGACGGCCAAGGGCGACCCCGGCAACCCGATGTCGAGTGCTGAACTCACGGCTAAGTATCATTTACTGGCTGATGACAGCTTGGGATCCACGCTCAGCAATGCGATCAAGAACAGTATTGAAGCACTGCTTGAGAGTGATAACTGCCAGTCATTCTTTGATTTGTTGCTGTCTGCTCCAAAAACCGCTGTCTAGATTGCGCAACGGTTTCGTAGCTATTGGTCAGGTGTCAAAGAGGATATATGCCATTCGTATTCGAGAGCGTGCTTAAAGACAAGAACATGGGGTACTCCTACACGGCGGAGAAACCATTGAAGCCGCAGGCGGTGACTCGTGTAGCTTTCGTGCTTTTGAACAATTTCTCGATGATGTCGTTCACTGGCGCTATCGATGCGCTGGTGACCGCCAACCTGATTAGCGAGACACCGGCGTTTGAGGTGTTGACGGTCGGCATCAAGAACCGTCTGGTGATGAGCGATCTGGGAATTGCGATTTCAGCGGACCTGGAGTTATCCCAACTACCGGATCGTATTGACGTTCTGATCGTCGCTGGTGGTTTGCGGGTGAAGCTGATCAGCGACCCGCTATTACGGCGCAAGCTACGTAACGTTGCCTCTCTTGGGGCGACCATGGGCGGTTTGTGGAATGGTGCGTTTTTTCTCGCGGAAGCTCAGTTAATGGACGGTGTCGAGTGTGCCTTCCATCCAGATGGGCGAGCGATGATGGAGGATGTTTTCCCCAAAGTCCTGGTCACCTGTCGAACTCACGTATTAGATAAAAACCGTATCACGTGCGCCGGCGCCAGCAGTTCGTTACGAATGATGCTGGAGCTCATCACCGCAAAACAAGGCGTGTCGCTGACCCATGCTGTCGAGGAAATACTCAGTTGCGATCAAACTGCTGAAGTCTCCGGGATATCGACTGTGATTGTTGACTCTGACCCCACTTTGCCACAAACCCTGAAGCTCGCTTTAGAACTGATGCAAAAGAATATCGAAGAGCCGCTATCGATCGACGAACTGGCTGAATGTGTGAAAATTTCCCGACGACAATTGGAGCGGCGCTTCTGCCGCTTCGTGGGCGCCACGCCCACACGTTACTACCTTGAGCTGCGCTTGACTCGAGCGCGACAGCTTATTCTGCAGAGCAATCGGCCGATCACCGATATCGCGATTGCGACCGGCTTCTGTAGTTTCGCCAACTTCCATATGCGCTTTCGTGACTTCTTTGGCGTAGCGCCGAGTAGTTATAGAGCGACGTATGAGCGCAGGCGCTGAGTTTTCGACACCCGCGCACGCGCAAAACATACAAAACCCGCACTGTCTAAGCCGCGCAAATGATGGCTAGCATCATCGATAAGGATTACCGAGAATTATGAATGCTCCATCGCCGGTGCTGATCTCCGCCGCGAACCACAACGAGCGGATGTCTACACGCATCGCCTTTCTTATCGCGGGCTTACTCATGTCCGCGTGGGCGCCGCTGGTTCCATTAGTTAAAGCCCGCGCTGGCCTGGACGATGGTGGTCTGGGATTGCTGCTTCTCGGCCTGGGTGGTGGATCAATTGCGGCCATGCCCTTCGCTGGATATCTCACGGCACACTATGGATGCCGCCCGGTCGTAATCTGGGCGACGATTGTCTTGTGTGCCGTTCTTCCGCTGTTGAGCACCATGGAGTGGCTGCCTGGCCTGGTCATAGCTGTAATCATCTTCGGTGCCAGCATGGGCATGCTCGATTGCGCCATGAATATACAGTCCGTCATCGTCGAGAAAAACAGCGGGCAGACACTTCAGTCCGGCTTCCATGGCCTTTACAGCGTCGGAGGCATAGTGGGCGCCGGGGCTATGACCGCTTTATTGACCTTCGGGCTGGATCCACTGATTGCGGCGCTCTGTATCGTTACCACAGTTTTGGGATCGCTTTACAAGGCTGCGCCTACTTTACTGACCTATGGCACTGAACGGGGTGGGCCATTGTTCGCGGTGCCCAGAGGTATCGTGCTGCTGTTGGGGACGCTCTGTTTCATCGTCTTCCTGACTGAAGGTGCAATGCTCGACTGGAGCGCGGTATTCCTTGTCTCGAACCGAGGGTTAGAGCCGAGCATCGCCGGTTTGGGCTATGCATCCTTCGCCGCTGCGATGACGGTGGGCCGCCTGACGGGGGACGCCATCGTCAGCAAACTGGGCGGCGTGCGCGTCGTTGTGCTAGGCGGACTTTGCGCGGCCGCAGGCATGATCGTGTCACTTGGAATCGATGGCTGGCCCGCGTCCTTGATCGGCTACGCCCTGGTCGGGGCTGGCTGCTCGAACATTGTCCCAGTGATCTTTACCGCTGTAGGCCGCCAGCAACGTATGCCACAGGCGGTAGCCATTCCTGCTGTCATCTCGATGGGTTATGCGGGGATTCTGATAGGTCCCGTATTTATCGGGGCGGTCGCCCATCTGAGCACCTTGTCGTTCGCTCTGGGCTGTCTGATTGTCCTGCTGTTTTTTGTCAGTGCGGCAGCTCGATCACTTCGAAATTAACCGATTCTTTTCAGATGGGATTTCAGCATTGACCATTGCGAATTGAGCTTGATCGTTCAGAAATCCAAGAGACATCACGATGGATGTATCACTGAATTCTCAAAGGGACCTGCCAGGTATGTTCAAGAGGTAAAAGGTCATGCAGTCGTACCCACAGATGTCGGAACAACAACTCCTGATACAGGGAGTGGTGATGCGGGAGGCACTTGTGCGGATCCTGGCCCGGCATTCTCAAGTGAGTGGAGTTGATGGCGTGGATACAGAAATCTGTGTTCGCTCTTTGAGCAATGCGCGCCTCGACATCGGCTTGCCTCCCTTCTCGGGCGCCTCCCTGCCCGCTTGCCTGGAACCCACGGTAATGCGGGCATTGGCTGATGCTCCCCGAACGGAACGGGACTTCAAGATTCTGCTTTCGGCTCTTGAAGCCCTGCTATCCAGTAGTCGCTGGATAAAGCGATCCGCTTCAGAAGGGGACGATGGTGCTTTCGAAGAAAAGCACCGACATGCGCTGATTCTCGGCAAGGGCGCACTGCTTGAATGTTCGACTATGACAGTGGGGTTGGCGGTAATGGAGCCCGAACTTTGCTATCCGTACCACAAGCATCCTCCGGCAGAGTTTTATATCGTTTTATCGGAAGGTTATTGGTACCGGGAAGATGTCGGTTGGTGGAGTCCAGAGCCGGGCGGTGTGGTGTTCAACCCGCCATCGGCTGTCCATTCCATGAGGTCAACCGACAAGCCGTTGCTGGCGCTTTGGGGACTTTCCTATGCAGTGGATTGATGCACCGACAATCCGCAGATTGCTCGACTATCCAAGCTTATGTACCACTTTCGCCCAGGCACATGGAGAACCGCTACCTGTCATCGCCGATCTATGCCTGGAGCCCCCTGGTGGCGCTGATCGTTTTATGTTGCGCCCCGCTTGGAGCGAACGGCAAATGGTCGGAGTGAAGCTTGCCACCGAGTTTCCTGGCAACCAGCACCGACACCCGGCCTCACCTTCGATACAAGGCGTCTATGTCGCGTTTGATGGCATCACCGGCGCCCCTTTGTTCATTGCTGATGGCGCCGCCCTCACCGCCCGTAAGACTGCCGCCGACTCGGCCCTTGGACTTGATCTGCTTGCGCGCCAGGATGTCCGAACGATGCTGATGGTCGGTGCCGGTGACATGGCTGGCCCACTGATCGAGGCATTCACGGCGATGAGGACGTCATTGCGCCAGGTTTGTATCTGGAACCGCACTAGACCTCGCGCAGAGAAACTGGCTGTCGAGCTTCAAATACCCGGTGTTGAACTCACTGTGGTCGATGATCTCGACGCGGCGTTACCTGCGGCTGAAGTTATCTGCGCCGCAACCATGAGCGACCAGCCGTTGATCCGTGGCGCCCAGGTTGCACCGGGCACACATGTCAATCTGGTGGGTAGTTGGCTACCGCATATGCGTGAAGCCGATAACGATGTTTTGATTCGCGGCCAACTCTATGTGGACTTTCGACCAACTGCCCTGGCAAGTGGCGAACTTCAGCTTCCGTTAACGTCAGGTGTTATCTCCTTCGACGATATATCTGGCGATCTGTTTGATCTGTGCGTTAGTGCTCCCCCTCGCTTCACCAGGGATCAAATCACTGTGTTCAAGAACGCCGGTGGAGCCCACCTTGACCTTTTTACGGCTCAACTATTGGCGAGGAGACTGGGTGTTGAACAAGCGGCGCTGCAGGTCGAAAACGAGTCCACCTAGCTCTTGTTCACGCCTCGAAGAAATGACATTTCGATCAGTACCGCCATTCTATACCGGGCCACACGGCCACGACGCTCAGCATCCACCAGCCCGAAAAGTATGGTAGCGAAGATCTCCGACAGCACAGGGGCGGCAATATCGAACTGTGTCTGAAGCTATCTGTGCTTCAGCCAAGCAAGGGGCCAATCTGGATAGCGGAAATTTTCTCCCGCTCGACCAAACTGCGCCGCTTCCAGGCCTACCTGCTACGACACCAGAATCGACGCTGGACGAGTGGGAATCCACGAGCAATAAGAAACCGCTTGCTACCCGGTTTTCAGGGCGTCTTTGAACTATGATTTTCTCTGGGATACCGGAGGCGACAGCCACTCTTTCTCCCCGTGGTCGCTTGGCCCAGGCGATCTTCGGGTCGATAAATCCAAAGGCGTCGAGGGTCGCACCCTGTTGCCGAAGATGTTCCAGGATGCGATGAGGTGCACGGCCCAAGGCACTTTCGTCTGACACCCTGAAACGGAGAAGCCAACGTGAACACCTTGAAACTTCACCCTGCACTGGACAATGGTATCCAGCCTGCCGCTGCGAATTTCACAGGAGGCACCCTGCAATGCCTGTGTGCGACCGACAAGGTCGAGGTCAAGATCGACGCACAAACCCTGCATAACCACGCGTGCGGCTGCAGCAAATGCTGGAAACCGCAAAACGCGATATTCGCTGTCATTGCCGTAGTACCGCGGGATAAGGTCAGCGTCACTGCCCACGGTGAAAAACTGGCAATTGTCGACGAAACCGCCACCATTCAGCGGCACGCCTGCAAGCAGTGCCACGCCCATCTCTTCGGGCGCATCGAGAACAAAGACCATGCATTTTATGGTCTGGACTTCGTCCACACCGAGCTCTCTCCCCAACGTGGATGGGCTGCGCCGAGCTTCGCGGCGTTCGTGTCCTCCATCATCGAAACCGGCACACCGCCAGCACAAATGAAGGCCATCCGTGAGCGCCTGCGCTCGATCGGCCTGGAGCCCTATGACTGCCTGTCCCCGGACTTGATGGACGCACTGGCGACTCATGTCGCCAAACAGAAAGGCCTGCTCCCCGCCGCCTGATTGATCGGCCGCCGCGGTTTCTTCGTCGGACCGCGGCCCCGACATCCCCCAAAAACACTTCCCGCACACTGGGCGCGACAGGTTACTTCAGACTACCCGACAAAAACTGTTTCAACCGCTCGCTACGGGGCTGTTCCAGCACAGCGCTCGGCGCCCCCTGCTCCTCCATCCGGCCCTGATGCAGGAACATGACGTGGTTCGACACCTGCCTGGCAAACGCCATTTCATGGGTGACCACCACCATTGTCCGGCCCTCTTCGGCAAGCTGCTGCATGACTTTGAGCACCTCACCCACCAGTTCGGGATCCAGCGCGGAGGTCGGCTCATCGAACAGCATCACCTGGGGCTCCATGGCCAGTGCGCGGGCGATAGCAACGCGCTGCTGCTGGCCGCCGGAAAGATGGACCGGATACTGGCTTTCAACCTTGGCTGGCAGACCTACCTTGGCGAGGTAATGACGCGCACGCTCCAGGGCTTCCCGTCGACCGATGCCCAGCACACTCATCGGGCACTCAATGAGGTTTTCCAGCACCGTCATGTGGCTCCACAGATTGAAGTGCTGAAACACCATCGATAGCTGGCTGCGCACAACCTGCAACTGCCGGGGATCGACCGCACACAAGTTGCCACTTTTGTTCTTGCGGGTCAGTAGCTCCTGCGAATTGATGATGATCCGCCCCGCCGACGGTTGTTCCAGATGGTTGATACAGCGTAGGAAGGTACTTTTCCCGGACCCGGAGGAGCCGATGATGCTGATCACATCACCCGCTCTGGCCTTTAGCGAAACACCCTTGAGCACTTCGTGGCTGCCGTAGTTTTTATGGACATCTTCAACGATCAATTTATACATGCGTGCAAGTCCGATGATTCAGGGTGTGGTTCAGTGCGTGCGAGGGTTAAGGTAGGCCAGCCAACGCAGTTCGCCGCGCCGAAACAGCCAGATCAGGAAAAACGCGCTGGCGGCATACAGCACCCCGGCAATGCCGAATGCGCTGAACGAGGCGTAGGTCGCCGAGTTGACGTCGCGGGCAATTTTCAGTAAATCGGGCACCGTGGCGGTAAACGCCACCGAGGTTGAGTGCAGCATCAGAATCACTTCATTGCTGAAAAACGGCAGTGCCCGGCGCAACGCCGACGGCAAGACAATTCGGCGATAGAGCGTGAACCGACTCATCCCATAGGCGCGGGCAGCCTCGATTTCGCCGTAGGGCGTCGCCCTGATCGAGCCGGCAAAAATCTCGGTCATGTAGGCACAGGTATTGAGACCGAACGCAAGCACCGTGCAGTTGAAGCCGTCGCGGAAAAATGCATTGAGAAAGTCCTGGGACCGAACCACGTGCAGGCTGTACACCCCGGTGTAGAAGAACAGCAGCTGGATGTACAACGGGGTACCGCGAAACACATAGGTGTAACACCAGACCGGTAAACGGAGCAGCGGATTGCGGCTGACGCGGGCAATCGACAGCGGCACCGCGAGCAGGAAGCCGATCACCACCGACAGAATCAACAGCCACAAGGTCACTGCCAACCCGGAAAAATGCGGTCCATCACTCCACAGGTAGGCCTGCCAGTAGTCTTCGAAAATGCTGGTCATGGCGCAACCTTCCTGACACCCACCGAATAACGGTGTTCAAGCCACAGCAACACCCCGTTGGACACCGTGGTGATAGCCAGGTAGATCAGGCCGCCCACCAGCGTGAAATAAAAGAACTGCATCGAACCCTTGCCCGCATCCTGGGTGGCCTTGACCACGTCGGTCAGGCCGATAATCGAGACCAGCGCCGTGGACTTGATCAACACCTGCCAGTTATTGCCTATACCCGGCAACGCATGTCGCAGCATTTGCGGGAACAACACCTTGCGAAAGGTTTTCCCCCGGCTCATGCCGTAGGCCCGTGCCGCTTCGAGCTGGCCGGCCGGAACGGCCTGGAAGGCACCGCGAAACGTCTCGGTAAAGTACGCCCCGTAAATGAAGGACAAGGTCACGACACCGGCCAGAAACGGGTCGATGTCGATCTGACTGAACCCCAGCCAATCGGTCATTCGGTTGAGCAGCATCTGCAGACTGAAGAACAGCAGCAACATGATCACAAGGTCCGGCATGCTGCGGATCACCGTGGTGTAACCCGTGGCCAGAGCCCGCAGTAAACGGTTGGAGGACAATTTGGAACTGGCGCCAAGCAGGCCCGCCAGGACCGCGATCAACAATGACCACAGCGCCAGTTTGATTGTGGCCAGAGTGCCCAGCAGGATTTGCGGGCCAAAGCCTTCCAGAAGCATTTCACTCTCCTTGTTTTTATTAGGTTGAGGTGAAGGGGTGGCTCAAGCAGAGCGGTCTGGTCGACCACCCTGCCCAACGTTGTGAGGGGGCGTTATTTCGCGCCGTAGACGTCGAAATCGAAGTACTTTTTGTTGATTCGCGCGTAAGTGCCGTTGGCCAGAATGGTCGCCAGTGCCTTGTTCAAGTCTTCGCGCAACTCGACATCGCTCTTGCGCAAGCCGATGCCATCACCGACGCCGAAAAAGTGCGGGTCATCCAGGGTCGCGCCGGCAAACTCAAAATCCTTGCCCGGCGCCGTGCCCAGGAAGCCGTAACTGGCTTGAATAGCACCCTGCAGGGAGGCATCAAGTCGGCCCACCACCAGGTCGGCGTACACCTGGTCCTGATTCTGATAGGACAACACCTCCACTCCTTTCTTCCCCCAGACGGCTTTGGCATACGCTTCCTGGGTCGAGCCCTGCTCCACACCAATGCGTTTGCCCTTGAGCGATTCAAAGGTCGGCAACAGACCCGACCCGCGCTTGACCACCAGCCGTGCCGGCGCATTGGAGACCTTGTCGGTAAACGCAATCTGCTCAAGACGCTTGGGCGTCACGGTCATCGACGACGCCACTGCGTCGAACTTGCGCGCCAGCAGTGCCGGGATCATCCCGTCCCAGCTGCTTTCAACCCAGACACAACGGGCTTTCAGTTCTGCGCACAGTGCTTCGGCGATGTCGACCCCGAAGCCAGTCAGGGTGCCGTCCTGATTTTTGTATTCCAGCGGCGGGTACGTAGGGTCGACCCCCAGTCTCAAGACTTTGCCAGACCAGTCGGCGGCGCCGACCAGGCTGGATGCCGTCAAGCAAACCAGTGAAACAGCAGCAATCATCTTGTTCATTGTTATTTTCCTCTTCAGACCGCAGACGTTCTTTGTACAGACTGACGCTCGGCAATACGGCGTCTCAACTCAGAAAACGTTCGACCAGCTTGACCCAGTAACTCGCCCCGATCGGCAGGCAGGCATCATTGAAGTCATAACCGGGGTTGTGCAGCAGGCACCCGCTCTCCCCGTCGCCGTTGCCGATCACCAGATAGCTGCCGGGGCATTTCTCCAGGATGAAGGCGAAGTCTTCACTGGCAGTAAAGGGCCGCAGGTTATCGATCAGTTGCCCTTCCCCCAGCCACTCCCGTGCGACCTCCCGGGCGAATGCGGTGGACTCGGGATGGTTGATCAACACTGGATGACAATGCTGATAATCGATTTCGGCCCGGGCACCGAAACTGGCGGCCTGACCGTTGACCAACTCGGTGATTCTGACTTCGAGCAACTGGCGAATCTCGGGGGTCAATGCGCGCACGCTCAGGCTCATCTGTGCGCTGGACGGGATGACATTCGAGGCAGTTCCGGCATGAATGGAACCCACCGTGATGATCGCCACGTCCTGCGGGTTGACGTTGCGCGAGACGATGCTTTGCAATGCGATCACGATCGACGAGCAAACCACCACCGGATCGACCGCTTTGTGCGGCACCGCGCCATGGCCGCCGTTACCGATGATGTTGATCGTCACGGTGTCGGCAGACGCCATGAACGGTCCGCTGTAAAAACCCAGGTGCCCGGCGGGGTAGCCCGGCACGTTATGCATGGCGAAGATCGCGTCACAGGGGAACCGTTCGAGCAGGCCTTCTTCCAGCATTTTCCTGGCGCCGCCCAGCCCTTCTTCGGCGGGTTGGAAAATCAGTTGCAAAGTACCCTTGAACGCCCGGGTCTGCGCCAGGTGCCTGGCGGCCGTCAACAGGGTGGCCGTATGACCGTCATGGCCGCAAGCATGCATGACGCCGTCGATCCGGCTGGCGTAGGGTAAACCGGTGGTCTCCTGAATCGGCAGTGCGTCCATGTCGGCGCGCAGACCGATGGACCGGCCCTCACCATTTTTCAAGGTGCCGACGACGCCTGTCTTGCCGACACCGGTGCTGACCTGGAAACCCCACTGAATCAAACATGCGGCCACTTGCTCGCTGGTAGCGAACTCTTCAAAACCCAGTTCGGGGTGCGCGTGCAGGCTGTGACGCAACGCGATCATTTCATCCTGCATCGCTGCAATACCAGGCAAGACATGGCCGGCGTTCATTATTGTATTCCCTCGAAAAGACCTGAGCGGTCGCTGAGCTGGATCTTAGGGAACGGAGTCTGGGCTGGGGAGGCCCAGTTTGGTTATGATGACAACCACAAGTTGTCACCAGGGTGAGCAGATGAAACTGCATCAATTACAAGCACTGATTGCCAGCGCTGAAACCGGCAGTATCCGGGCGGCGGCGCGTTCACTGGAGATTTCCCAGGCGGCCGTGACCAAAGCGCTGCGCGAATTGGAAACCGCTCAGCAGTTACCGCTGTTTACCCGAACGCCCAGCGGTCTGAATTTCACCGAATACGGAAAAGTATTGCTGACTCACGCCCGCCTCGTGATCAAGCAACTCGAACATGCGCAAACCGAACTCGATCACATGCGTGGCAAGGCTCAGGGGCGGCTCTGTGTAGGGATCACGCCCTGGATAGCCCTGACCTTCCTGCCTGAAGTGGTCCTGGCCTTTCGTGAGCGCATGCCGCAAATCCGCCTGGAGTTGTTCGAAAGCCTGATGGCCGTGGCCCAGCCGCTATTGCGCGACGGCAGCATGGATTTTGCGATCGGCCAGCTTCACCCTGCGCAATCAACGCAGGAGTTCGCCTGCGAAACGCTGCTCGATTACCAGACCTCGGTGTTGGTGCGTCAGGGCCATGCCCGGCAGAGCGCTCGATCGATCCATGAACTGCTGGAGGAAAACTGGACGCTGAA
Organism: Pseudomonas sp. BF-B-30; assembly: GCF_019956305.1. Lineage (NCBI taxonomy): Bacteria > Pseudomonadati > Pseudomonadota > Gammaproteobacteria > Pseudomonadales > Pseudomonadaceae > Pseudomonas > Pseudomonas sp. BF-B-30. The sequence continues at coordinate 25,821 of NZ_JAHBDG010000026.1, forward strand.
CTACGCACCCGACGGACACGACGGGCTGATGCAGGAGCTGTTCTGGCAACATGGCGCACAAATCAATGAAAACCGTATCGTTCGCGCCCACTCACTGGCGATCCTGCAGATGATGGTCGAGCAGGCCGACATGTGCACCTGGGGGCCGTCCATCGTCAGTATTGCCCCACCCTTCCTCGGCCGAGTGGTGTCCCTGGACCTGGCCGAGCAGTTCGAGCCCAGACATCTGAGCATCGTGACACGCCGCAATGGAGCGCTGAGCAACCCTGCGCTGTGCTTTACCGATTGCCTGTTGCAGGTGATTCGGCGCCATGCACGTTCGGCGAAGAAGGAAGATCGGCAATTGTTTGAAACGCTGCGGTTGTTGGTTTGATTAGCGCCTCGGCTGTGAAATCGCAGCCGGCGGCAGCTGCATTCGCCGTGCTCATCTCTACAAATGAGATGAATGCGGACATACAGGGGCTGCCGCCAGCTGCGATCTTTTTCGGTTAGTGATCCAGGCCGCTGATAGTTGCAAGGCAGGCACTGCCCCCCTGCTTGGGCAGGAATACCTCGGCCAACATGCAGCGCGCGCTGCCGCCACCGATGCGCTCGATGGTGTCGATGTTCACCGGCAACGGCGTGGTGTGAGCTTCGATCAAGCGACGCTGATTGGCGTCCAGTGATTGCCAGGCTGTGCGCGACATCACCAGCAGCGGCTCGCCCGCTGCGCTGTGCACTTCCAGCATGTTGCCGGCAAAGGACTCCAGTTGCGCCCAGTTCAAGGCGATGACCTGTTTGCCGCTGGTTTCGAGCCGTTCACGCAGCGCCGTACGCTCGCCCGAATGGGGCAAGGACGCCAGGCAAGCCACCGCCAGGCGGGTGCCGACACTCATCATCACATTGGTGTGATAAATCGCCACGCCCTGGCGATCCACCGCGTTGAACGCACAGAGTTCATAGCCCAAATGGGTGACCAGCTGATCCAGGGCCTGGGCGTGGGTGCGTGTGGAATACCCGGCGTAGCAAATCCGCTGTTGCCGATCCAGGACCATGCTGCCGGTGCCCTCCAGGAAAACCTCCTGCTCTTCGAGGCTGGACAGGTCAAGCAACTGCTCGACCCGGTATTCGCCCAGCAGCCCGTCGAGTACACCTTTGTCCCGCTCCAGTCGCCGGTTGTGGCCCTGCATCGGATACAGCACCAGGGTGCCATCCGGGTGGCTGCTCCACCAGTTGTTGGGGAAGATCGAGTCCGGGGTATGGGGCGCTTCTCGATCGTTATGCACCAGGACTTCAACGCCGTGCCGACGCAACGCGGCGACATAGCCATCGAACTCGGCAAGGGCCTTGAGTTGAACGTCTTCAGCAACGGTTGCCGGACGCTGGAAGCGGTTGTTCGCCGCCGTGTCCTGATTGAAGGAGAAACGTGTCGGGCGAATCATTAAAACCGTATTGGTGGTTTGCATGGGCACAGACTCAATGAGGGTCGAGAGAGGCTCATTGTCTGTTTCGAGGTGGGAAAAACCCGGTTGATAACAGCTGTTGCGCTGATGAAAACGGCTGAAGATTCTGACCCCTTCAGCCGATTCGGTGAACAACACAAAGCAAATGTGGGAGCGGGCTTGCTCGCGAAGGCGCAGGGTCATCCAACATCAATGTCGACTGACACACCGCCTTCGCGAGCAAGCCCGCTCCCACAGTTTTTATCCGTTTGTCGCTTACTCCATCGTGGTCTTGACCATCGCCAGTTCCGGGTGGCTGACCAGTTTGTCGATGTGCAAATCCGGGTCGTCAAACCAGACTTCGGTCAACACCCGGTAATGTTCCATATCACGGCAGCGCATGCGCAGGCTGTAGTCGAACGCACCGCTGATCAGACGACATTCCAGCACCTGCGGACAGGCGCGGACCTTGGCCTCGAAGGCCTTTTGCGCCGCGCGTCCGCTCTGGTTCGACAACGCCACCAGCACCAGCAACGACAAGCCCGGCGTCAGCTTCTTCTCATCGAGAATCGCACCATAACCGCGAATGACCCCAAGCTGTTCCAGCTTGCGCACCCGTTCCAGACACGGCCTGGGGGTCAGGTGCACGCGCTCGGACAGCTTTTGATAGGTGATGCGCCCTTCGTGGCGCAACACTTCAATGATTGCCTGATCGATACGATCAAGCACGATCGACAGATCGCGGATATCCGCCATGTACGCCTTGCCTCACTTCAAACGACCCGATAGAAATTGCTGCAAACGTTCACTGTTTGGCCGGTCGAGTATCGTAGCATCACCCTGCTCTTCGACCCGGCCCTGATGCAAAAACAACACCTGGCTGGAGACCTGCCGGGCAAAGCCCATTTCGTGGGTCACCATCAACATGGTCCGGCCCTCTTCGGCCAGTGCCTGAATGACCTTCAGGACTTCACCCACCAGCTCCGGGTCGAGCGCCGAGGTTGGCTCGTCGAACAACAGGATTTCCGGTTCCACCGCCAGGGCACGGGCAATCGCCACCCGCTGTTGCTGCCCGCCGGACAGAAACGCCGGGTACTGATCGGCCACCCGTTGCGGCAGGCCGACTTTGTCCAGATACGCCCGAGCGCTCTCTTCGGCGGCCTTGCGACTCATGCCCAGGACTCGACACGGCGCCAGCACGATGTTCTCCAGCACGGTCAGGTGGCTCCACAGATTGAAATGCTGGAACACCATCGCCAGTCGCGTGCGCAAACGCTGCAACTGCTTCGGATTGGCAACGCGCATGCCGCCAACGCCCTGACGGGTGAGGACTCGCTCGCCATCCAGAGCAATGGCGCCTTCGTCCGCCCGTTCCAGAAAGTTGATGCAGCGCAGCATGGTGCTTTTGCCCGATCCGCTGGCGCCGATCATGCTCACCACGTCCCCTGCCCTCGCGTTTAACGAGACGCCCTTGAGGACTTCGTTGTCACCAAAACGTTTATACAGATTTTCAACCGTGAGTTTGTACATGCGAATACTCCTGAAGCGGCACACTTATCGGCGCCGCTCTGGATAAAGAATGGAAGTCAGTGGGTCGGGCCCAGAAAGCTCAGCCAGCGTTTCTCAGCCAGGCGGAACGCACCGACCAGCCCGAACGACAGCACGAGGTACAGCAGGCCGGCGATACCGAAAGCCTGAAACGTCATGAAAGTCGCGGCGTTGGCATCCCGGGCGATTTTCAGGATGTCCGGGATGGTTGCGGTGAACGCCACCGAAGTCGCGTGCAACATAAGGATCACTTCGTTGCTGTAGTACGGCAGCGCGCGGCGCAGCGCCGAAGGCAGGATCAATTGCAGATACAGGCGCCAGCCACTGAGGCCGTAGGCATGGGCCGCTTCGATTTCACCGTAGGGAATGCTGCGGATCGCTCCGGCGAAAATTTCCACAGTGTAGGCGCAGGTGTTGAGGGTGAACGCCAGCAAGGTGCAATTCATGGCGTCGCGGAAAAACGCTTCGAGCAATGGCTGCGAACGGACCACCGCAATGCCGTAGATCCCGCTGTAGCAAATCAGCAACTGGATATACAACGGCGTGCCGCGAAAGATGTAGGTAAACAGCTGAACCGGCCAACGCAAGACACCCCAGCGCGAGACGCGCAAGATCGCCAGGGGCAATGACAGGAAAAACCCCATGGCAATACTCGCCACCAGCAGCCACAGGGTCATCGCCAACCCGGTGAGGGTCTCACCATCGCTGTACAGAAAGGGTTTCCAGTATTCGGCAATCAACTCGATCATCGCGCCATCCCCCGTACACCCTGGTTGTAGCGCCGTTCCAGCACACGCAAAACGTAGTTCGAAGCGCTGGTGATCAGCAGGTAAAGCGCTGCGGCCAACAGCAGGAAATCAAGCATATTGAACGTACTTTTACCGGCCTCTTGCGCGACTTTGACCAGGTCCGACAAACCGATGATCGAAACCAGCGCTGTGGCCTTGAGCAGCACCAGCCAATTGTTGCCAAGGCTCGGCAAGGCGAAGCGCATCATTTGCGGGAACACCACGAAACGGAAGCGCTGCCAACGGCTCAGGCCAAAGCACGCCGCGGCTTCCTGTTGACCGCGCGGCACACTCAGAATCGCCCCGCGAAAGGTCTCGGTGAAATACGCCCCGTAGATAAAACCAAGGGTGATGATGCCGGCCACGAATGGGTCGATTTCCATGTAGGGCCAGCCCATGGCCTCGGTCAGGGCGCTGAGCCAGCCTTGCAGGCTGTAGAAAATCAGCAGCATCAACACCAGGTCGGGCACGCCACGGATCAGTGTCGTGTAAAAGGTCGCCGGGAGATTCAACAGTTTCAGCGGCGACAGTTTGGCCGCCGCGCCGAGCAGCCCCAGCGCCATGCTCACAAAAAGTGCGAGCGCCGACAGTTTGAGGGTGACCCAGGTGCCGTGCAGCAACAAAGGGCCATAGCCTTGCAGGGCCGAAAGATCGAGCCCCAGAATATTCAGGAAGGAGTTCACGCCAGTCACCTGTCTTGATGCGCCCCGGTCGCAGCGATACAACGACCGGGGCACGAGGATCAGTTGTTGTAGAGGTCCAGATCACCGAAGTGTTTCTGCTGGATCTGCGCGTAGATGCCCTTGTCGTGCAGGGCCTTGATGGCGGCGTTGAGCATGCCTTTGAGTTCTTCGTTGTCCTTGCGCACACCAATGGCGATTTCCGACGGCACCAACGGGTCGCTGATGCCTTCACTGTTGTGGAAGTCCGCCCCTTGTGGCGAGGTCAGGAAACTCATCTGTGCTTGCAGCTTGTCCTGGATCGACGCGTCGAGACGGCCAAATACCAGGTCGGCATAGACCTGATCCTGATTCTGATAGGCCCGCAGCTTCACCCCGCCTGGCCCCAGTTTCGCCTTGGCGTAGGTTTCCTGAATCGTGCCCTGCATGTAACCGATGGTTTTTCCGCGCAGCGATTCGGCGGTAGGCAGCAGTCCGGAGTCTTTGCGGGTGACGATGGCGGTCGGTCCTGCGTACAGGCGATCGGTAAAGTCGATCTGTTTTTTGCGCGCGTCGGTAACGGTCATCGAAGATTCGATGGCATCGAACTTACCGGCCTTGAGCCCCGGAATCAGCCCGTCGAAATCATTGCTGATCCACACGCAGGTCAGCTTCAGCTCGGCACATATCGCATTGCCCAGGTCCACGCCGAAGCCCTGAACCCCGCCATCGGCCGTGGTGGATTCAAAGGGTGGGTAGCTTGGGTTGACGCCAAATCGCAGCTCCTTCCATTCCTTGGCGCTGGCGCCCGTGGTGCAGCAAAGCAACGCGAGTGCCGGCAAAGTCAGCCATTTGATGTTCATTTTCTAGAGTCCCGGATTATTTGGATTTATAGCGATCCGGCGCTTGCGTCGGACCACACTTTTTTGACAGGGGCAGAGAGTCGATGCGGTCTTCACCGCAGCCGTTTTTGTTGTTGTTTTCGACTGGAAGGTGCCAGTCGTCGGAGTTGCACTCCATCTCGGACAGCGATCAACAAGCGCTTGAAATGGACCGTCAGAATGCCAATTGCCGGGAGGGTGCTGGTGTCGTAACCCCACGTTCAAACAGCGTGCCTGTGCTGAACGAAGGGCTTTCACAGCCGATTCTGTCGCCCACTGTGTCCCCACATAAAAGGGAGCGGCACAAGACATGTGCTTGTCTTTGAGGCCTTCTTTACCTGCATGACGATGCTTCGTGAAGTACATCGCGCCTGAGCCGTGCGAGCGAGATGCGAGTGGTCACTGTCCCCCGGCCGATTCCGCTGTGCGCTCTGTGTTTTTCGACTTCTCTCGCTGTGTCCAGGGTCAGTATTGGCCGAAATCTTCTCTCCATTGCCTCGACAATAGGTCCGTTGCAAACACATGGACCGCCTCCTGAGTCTCAGCCGCCAAAGCGAAAGGCAGTCCAGACCGGCACACCATAAAACGCCCAAAGGAACCCAATATGACCCGTTACATTGACGTCAATGATCTGAGCCGTCTCGTCCAGGAAAAAGGCTTGCCTCGTTGCCTGATCGAAATGGCCGAGTACATCCGTCAAGACTACGTACGCTGGCCGGATTTCGAAAAGTGCGCGCGCCTGGCCAACCACTCCCCCGAGGGCGTCATCGAGCTTATGCCTGTGTCCGATGCCTCGCTCTATGCCTTCAAGTATGTCAACGGGCATCCGAAGAACACGCACAATGGCATGCTGACGGTCATGGCATTTGGTGCGCTGGGAGACGTCGATACCGGCAAGCCTGTTTTACTGAGTGAAATGACGCTGACTACCGCCATTCGCACCGCTGCCACTTCTGCACTCGCCGCCCGCTACCTCGCCCGACCGGACAGTCGCCGAATGGCACTTATCGGCAACGGTTCACAGAGCGAATTCCAGGCCCTGGCATTTCATACACTGCTAGGCATTACTGAAATCAGCCTCTACGACATCGATCCTGCCGCGACGGCGAAGCTGGTAGCCAACCTGCGGGCCTACCCCGCCATTGCGGTGACCATAGCCAAAACCGTCGCGGAAGCTGTACGTGGGGCCGATATCGTGACCACGGTCACGGCCGACAAGGCCTACGCAACGATTTTGACGCCTGAGATGATCGAGCCCGGGATGCACCTCAACGCAGTGGGCGGCGACTGCCCCGGCAAGACCGAACTGCACCGAGACATCGTGGAGCGTGCGCGAGTCATGGTTGAGTACGAACCACAAAGCCGCATTGAAGGCGAAATTCAGCAGATGCCCGCCGACTCACCGGTGATCGAATTCTGGAAAGTCATCAATGGTCAGACCCAAGGTCGCCAGCATGCCGAGGAAGTCACCTTGTTCGACTCGGTCGGCTTCGCCATCGAAGACTACTCCGCCTTGCGCTATGTGCTGGACGTTGCAAGAACGCTCAACATTGGCAGCGACATCCAGCTGGTGCCGGAGCTGCAAGATCCAAAGAACCTGTTCTCGTTGCTGCAGCCTTCAGCAACTGACGATGTAAGGCTTCGGGCTTAACTGCACTCGACACTTCGAAGCGTTTACCTGGCGGCCCCTTCGGCTGCCAGGCGGAACCCTGAACAAGGTCTCGGTCTTTTGAGTTTTTTTACAGCGCCATCCGCTGCGCGAGCCACCCGGTCCAGTGCGGACTCGCTACCTGAGCGATCGTCAACAAACCGTTATTTTCCCGAAACATCTCATAACCGCTAATCAGTTTGATCTGTTTTTTGACGCTTCCCCGATATGCGGTCACAACTTTTGCGCTCCGTTGGGTCATAACACGGTAGCTGCCGATGGAATATTGGCATCTGCCGAGGTTTTCGCCTGATACGGAGATAAACTCATGATTTTCAATGTACAAAATTTTGGCGCCAAAGGAGATGGCATCACTGACGATACGGCGGCAATACAAAATGCAATTGATGCGGCGGCCGCTGCAGGCGGGGGGCAGGTGTACATGCCGACCGGAACTTATATCGTTTCGGGAGGTGAGGAACCCTCCGACGGCTGCCTGATGCTCAAGAGCAACGTCTACCTGTACGGCGACGGCATGGGCGCAACCACCGTCAAGGTGGCTGACGGTTCCGACACCAAGATCACCGGAGTCATCCGCTCCGCCTATGGCGAGCAAACCCACGACTTCGGTGTCAGCAACCTCACCATCGACGGCAACCGTGACAACACCACGGGCAAGATCGACGGTTGGTTCAACGGCTACATTCCAGGCGAAGCGGGCTACGACTCCAACGTCACCCTCGACAGCGTCGAGATCAAGGATTGCTCCGGGTACGGTTTCGACCCCCACGAGCAGACCGTGAACATGGTCATCAGCAACAGCGTGTCCCACGGCAACGGCCTGGACGGTTTCGTTGCCGACTTCCTCAGCGACAGCACCTTCGAAAACAACGTCGCCTACGACAACGACCGGCACGGTTTCAATATCGTCACCAGCACCCACGACTTCACACTCACCAATAACGTTGCCTACAACAACGGCGGCACTGGCATCGTCGTGCAGCGCGGCAGCGAGGACATCCCCTCCCCCAGCAACATCACCATCACCGGTGGCGAGGTGTACGGCAACGGCGCCGAAGGGGTGCTGATCAAACTGTCCAGCGAGGTGACCGTCAGTGGCGTCGACATCCACGACAACACCAGCGCCGGGATCCGCATCTACGGCAGCAACCACGTCGAGATCATCGACAACACGCTCAACAACAATTCCCTGGGCAGCCCCGTACCGGAGATCATCATCCAGTCCTACGACGACACCCTGGGCGTATCCGGCAAGTACTTCAACGGCAGCGATAACACCATCCAGGGCAACCTCATCACCGGCAGCAACCTGTCGACCTATGGCGTTGCAGAGCGCAATGAAGACGGCACTGATCGCAACGCCATCATCGGCAACACCATCAGCCACACCAGTAACGGTGCCACGCTGGTCTATGGCGACGGCAGCTACGTCAGCGCCACGGTGCCGATGACCACCGTGCAAGGTACGGCTGGCAACGACACCCTGCTGGGCAGCGCCGCCAGCGAGATTTTCTACGGCGTTGCCGGCAACGACACCCTCAATGGCGGGGCCGGCGACGACATTCTGGTGGGTGGTGCAGGCATCGACAAACTCACCGGCGGTACCGGCGCCGATACGTTCCGTTTCGCCGCTCAGTCCGACAGTTACCGCAACGCGACCACAAGCTTTGATGACACCATTACCGACTTCGACGTCACCCAGGACAAGATCGACCTCGCCGGCCTCGGCTTCACTGGCCTGGGCAATGGCCGTGGCGGCACCCTGCAGGTCAGCTACAGCGCCAGCAGCGACCGCACCTACATCAAGGACTACGACGCCGACGCCAGCGGCAATCGTTTCGAGTTGATCCTCTCGGGCAACCTTGCCAGCATCCTGACGGCCAATAACTTCATCTTTAATCGGGTGATTACCGGCACCAGCGGCAGCGACTCGCTGTTGGGTAGCGATTCGGCCGACACCCTGCTCGGCCTGGCGGGCAACGACAGCCTCAGTGGCGGCGCGGGCGACGACAAGCTCGACGGCGGTGCCGGTATGGACACCCTCACCGGCGGTGCCGGCGCGGACACGTTCGTGTTTTCCAGTCGCCTGGACAGTTACCGTAACTACAACACCGGCGGTGCCAACCTTGGCGACCTCATCACCGATTTCGATGTCACCGCCGACAAGATCGACCTCTCGGCCATGGGTTTCACCGGCCTGGGGGATGGCAAGAACAACACCGTGTACCTGGTGCTCAACAGTGCCGGCACCAAGACTTATATCAAGTCCCTGACCGCCGACGCCAATGGCAACCGCTTCGAAGTGGCACTGGACGGCAACTACCTCGACAAGCTGACCAGCGCCAACTTCGTCTTCGCCACCTCGTCACCAACCAACCAGGCGCCGGTGCTGACCACGCCGCTGCTGGATCAGAACGCCACCGAAAACACCGTGTTCAGCTACGTGGTGCCGGCCACCAGCTTCACCGATCCGGACAATGACAACCTCAGCTACACCGCGACCCTGGCCGACGGCAGCGCCCTGCCCGCGTGGCTGAGCTTCAATGCCACCAACCTGACCTTCACCGGCACGCCGACCAGCACTGCGTCCGGCAATTACAACGTGCTGGTCAGAGCCACGGACCCGGCCGGTGCATCGGTCAGCGATAGCTTCGCCCTGGCGGTGGCCGATGCGCCCGCCAACACCGTCACCGGCACCAACAATGCCGAAACCCTCAACGGCACGGCGGGTGCCGACCTGATCCTTGGCCTCGGTGGCAACGACACGATCAAGGCCGGCACCGGCGCGGATATCGTCGACGGCGGCGCCGGACGCGATTCGCTGTACGGCGGCGACGGTGTCGATACCTTCCGCTACACCAACGTGCTCGACAGCTACCGCGACTACGACACCGGCGGTGTCACGGCCACCGACACGATTTATGACTTCACCGCGGGCGTCGACAAGATCGATGTTTCGGGCCTGGGCTTTCTCGGCCTCGGCGATGGCAGCAATGGCACGTTGTACATCACCCTCAACGCGGCCGGCGACAAGACCTACATCAAGTCCGCCGAAGCGGATGCCGATGGCAATCGTTTTGAAATCGCCCTCAGCGGCAACTACCTCAATACCCTGACCGCCAGCGACTTCGTGTTCGGCGAGAGCACCCGGCAGGACATCCTCTATCTGCCCACCCTCGGCCAATCCAATGCGCGCCTGCTGCGCATGACGGAGGACGACGGTCAGTCCGGCACCTCGATGCTGGTCAACGACCTGGACCGCTACACCCCCTATGACGTGCGTAGCCAGTTCACCGATGCCGATGGCAACGGCATCGACATCGCGGTGGGCGGCAGCACGGTCACCGGCCTGTCGACGCTGAGCGCCGGGGAACTCGAGTTGTGCTGGTGGCTGACCGACACCAACCAGCCCGGGGCCGCGTTGTTGCGCGCCGTGACGCTGCTGCGGGGTCAGCTCAGCGAACTGCAATCGATCAGTAACGTCACCATGGGCATCATTTGGGGCCAGGGCGAGGAAGCAGCCCAGGAGATCGCCCGAGCCACGGACAAAGCAGCGGCAGCAGCGGCGTACAAGGCCGCGACCCTGAAGGTGTTTGATTACCTGCATGCCCAGTTCGGCAACTTCAGCGTGTACATGATGGAAACCGGTCACTACGAACAGGACGCAGCGCGTGCCCGTGGTTATTCAGAGGAGAAAATTGCCTCCATCGTCGAGGGGGGGGCCTATGTCCGCGCGGCCCAGGAAGCCATCGCCGCCGAGCGCGCCGACGTCAAGCTGGCGGTGGACTACACCGACCTCCCCTTGCGCTACGAAGTCGATCCGCTGGCGTATCCCGACGACGTCTGGCACCTGCACGAAGAGTCGGCTGAGATCGTCGGCCAGCGCCTGGCCGACTACATTGCCAATGACCTTGGCTTCCAGGGCAACCCCAACGACAACAACAGCGTGCAGGACATTTTCGACAACGCCCGGAACATGATTTCCGGTACCGACCAGGCAGACACCTTGGTGGGCAGTTCGGGCAACGACACGCTGGATGGCGGCCTGGGCGCCGACACCATGACCGGTGGCAATGGCAACGATATCTATGTGGTCGACAACGCGTTTGACCGCGTGGTGGAAACCAGCACCTCGACCTCGCAGATCGATACAGTGCAGGCTTCCGTCAGCTGGACCCTGGGCGCCAATCTCGAGAACCTGGTGCTCACCGGCGTGTCGGACATCAACGGCACCGGCAATGAGCGGCACAATTTCATCACCGGCAATGCCGCCAATAACGTGCTCGACGGTGCCGCAGGGGCCGACAGCATGAGCGGCGGCGATGGCAACGACACCTATTATGTCGACAACGCCGATGACACCGTGATCGAGACCAACAGCAATGCGGCGCCAGGAGGAGTCGACAGTGTGCACAGCAGCCTGGCGGCCTTTACCCTCAGCAATAACGTTGAACATCTGTATGTCGATAGCACTGGCGCCGCCAATGGCACGGGCAACGCGTTGGACAACACGCTGTTCGCCGGAGCCGGCAACAACGTGCTGGACGGACGCGATGGCATTGACACGGTGTCCTTTGAGCGCGCCCTGTCCGGCGTTACCGTAAACCTCTCGACGTCAGCGCAACAAAACACCACGGGTTCCGGGCTCGACACCTTGAAGTTCTGCGAAAACCTGACGGGAAGCGCCTACGCCGATAGTCTCTCGGGCAACAGCGCCGCGAACGTTCTGAACGGTGGTGCGGGCAACGACTCACTGGTGGGCGGTTCGGGCGATGACCGGCTGATCGGCGGTACAGGCACCGACAACCTCATCGGTGGCACTGGCGCGGATACCTTCGCGTTCAGTGCGTTGTCGGACATGGGCGTCGGGGCTTTGCGCGATGTGGTCAACGGTTTCAAGAGCACCGAGGGCGATCTTCTGGATTTCACCGGCCTGGATGCCAACCCGCTGACCGCAACCGTCGACGCCTTCACCTTCATCGGCAGCAATGCCTTCGACCCTGCCAACGCCACCGGTCAACTGCGCTTTGCCAATGGCATTCTCCAGGGCAGTGTCAACGCCGACGCCACCCCCGAGTTCGAAATCCAACTGGTGGGCGTCCAGGAGCTGCACGCCAGCGATTTCACAGCCTTGGGTTAAGCCCACACCCTGCGGGAGCGCGCCTGGGGCGGGTGTGCGCGATTGAAGCCAGCCGTATCTCCCTCAAAAGGGGCAGCATCGCTGGAGATCCCGACGCCCTTTACATCGACTGCGCGGATCAGTGGCCATCCTGGTCGTGCGCTGGCGATGGCGCGCTTTCTCGACCTCAAACACCTTGCACAGTCAGACAAACGCATGAACCGGACTTTTTCGTCTAACGTCATTGGATGCGTTTGCATGATCCACTTCCTCTGAAAATGGAGTTCAACGATGAAAACAATCGCTTCCTGGCTGACGATTTCGCTTTTTGGTCTTTTGCTTGGCGGCTGTGCCGCGGTGGGAGCCGGGAGCGGAGGCGCTGGCGAGATGGAGATTCGCTCGGGGAAAATCGAGCAGATTACACAGACCCAGATGCAGACCAATCACGATAGCGGCGTCGGTGCCATCTTGGGCGGCATTGGCGGTCTGGGCCTGGGTAGCCTGATCGGCCAGGGTACCGGCCGGGATGTGGCGATGGTCGCCGGAGCCCTCGCGGGGGCGGCGGGCGGCAACTACGTCGAAAAGAAAAAATATGATCAGCCCGTGGACGCACAGCAGATCATCGTTCGCACCCAGAGCGGCGTACTGGTTTCGGTAACGCAGCCGATCAACCCGACGCTGAGAAAGGGCATGAACGTGTACGTCGAGGGTGCCGGAAACGAAGCGCGGGTGGTACCGCAAAGCTAGGATGGCTACCGGGCGTTGCGCAGCGGACAAATGAGCCGTCGTCACTTGCTGCGCAACATCCTCATGGCGAGCGAGTACGGTTGACACTCAATGACTCATGCACAACCTCAGGCCAATTGCTGGCAACCCATGGATCTCTACCTCTTGCGCACTTAAACTTTGAGTCTCTCGCCCTCCTCGCCGATTGTTGAACGGGTTTCATGACTGAGCAAGCCAAGTACCATCACGTGTCCGAAGTACCAGGCCTGGTGCTGGGGTCCGCACGTTTTGCGGATGTCGGCTTCGATCGCCATTACCACCTCGATTTCCACATTGGTTTTGTCACCGAAGGCATCCAGCGTCATCGAGCGAAAGGCGAGTCGTTTCTTTTGGGGCCGGGAAGTGTTGCCCTGATGCCGCCGGGTGAAATCCACGACGGTGTATCCGAGGACGGCGGCGCTTATACGCTCAAGACATTCCGTCTATCCCAAGCGTTGGTCGCGAGCCTGGCCGAGGAGATCAGCGGTCAACCGAAAGAGCTTGAATTGGCCGGTGTGTTGCTCGAAGACACGGGGCTTGCCGGCAACCTGCGCGGTTTGCACGAAGCGATGCAGCAGGCCGTTGGCCCCGGCAGCCTCGCGGTGCAGACGCAATGGTTCACCCTCCTTGAGCACCTGTTGAGCCAGTCACGGGCGATCAAGCCCGAAACGATTACCGGCTCGCTATCGCCCCTGCAATGGTCTCGCGTCAGGGACTATTGTTTCAGCCACATCGATGAGCGAATCACCCTCGATGATCTCGCCGGACTATGTGGGCTGGGGCGTTTCCCGTTTCTCAAGCAGTTCAAGCGGACCATCGGCATGACGCCCCACGCATGGCTGCTTCGCCTGCGTCTCGAACGGGCGTGTGGCCTGCTGTCTGGCAGCGCGCAACCGATCATCGATGTCGCCCACGCCGTCGGCTTCTACGATCAAAGCCATTTCAACCGCGCCTTTCGACAGGCATTCGGCGTCGCGCCATCGCGCTACAGGACTTAGGCCGTCGACCATCGACGAGCGTCAATTTTTTACAAGCGCAACAACCGTCCCACTCCATAGGATGCGCCAATCCGGGCGAAACACCTTCGCCTGCGCAGCCGAGAACTGGATGATGAACGGTGAAACAAGCAGACCGCCCGCGCTGGGTTTTTCAAGTGACAACATCGCCGGTGCATCGCCGGAGGTGGCACAAGCCCTCGTCAAACACAGTTCGGGCCAGGCGGGTCCCTATGGCACCGACGAGTTGACGGCACAGGTCAAGCGCAAGTTCTGCGAGATCTTCGAGCGCGACGTGGAGGTCTTTCTCGTGCCCACCGGCACCGCCGCCAACGCCCTGTGCCTGAGTGCGATGACACCACCCTGGGGCAACATCTACTGCCACCCGGCCAGCCATATCAACAACGATGAATGCGGCGCGCCCGAGTTCTTTTCCAACGGCGCGAAGCTGATGACCGTCGACGGCCCGGCGGCCAAGCTGGATATCGTCCGATTGCGCGAGCGGACTCGCGAAAAAGTCGGCGACGTACACACGACCCAGCCCGCCTGCGTCAGCATCACTCAGGCCACCGAAGTCGGCAGCATCTACACCCTGGATGAAATCGCAGCCATTGGTGACGTCTGCAAGTCCTCTTCCCTGGGATTGCATATGGATGGATCGCGTTTTGCCAACGCCCTGGTGTCGCTTGGCTGCTCCCCGGCCGAGATGACGTGGAAGGCCGGCGTGGATGCCCTGTCGTTCGGTGCCACCAAGAACGGCGTGCTGGCGGCGGAAGCGATCGTCCTGTTCAACACCTCCCTCGCCACCGAGATGAGTTACCGCCGCAAGCGTGCAGGCCATCTCTCTTCCAAGATGCGTTTTCTGTCGGCGCAGATCGATGCGTACCTGACCGACGACCTCTGGCTGCGCAATGCACGCAAGGCCAACGCTGCCGCCCAGCGCCTGGCGCAGGGGCTTGATGGCCTGGGTGGCGTCGAGGTGCTCGGCGGCACCGAGGCGAATATCCTGTTCTGCCGGCTGGACTCGACAATGATCGATGCGCTGCTGAAGGCCGGCTTCGGGTTCTACCATGATCGCTGGGGACCGAATGTCGTTCGCTTTGTCACCTCGTTCGCCACCACCGCCGAGGATGTCGATCACCTGTTGAACCAGGTGAGGCGAGCTGCTGACCGCACACAAGAACGATAGTCGATGGCGGGTGGCGGCTGTGCTCGCTCTGGTTTCAATGAGCAGCCGCCAAAGCGGAGTTACGCCTTCGACGTCATTTACCGCCCGGGGTCGGCTGCGATGTGGTTGAATTGAACGCTTCGTTCAACAAAGCTCCGCGCAGGAGACATCCGCTTGAACCTGGAACCAGAATGCATCTCGAGCCGCCCGCGATGAAAGTCGGCGTCATTTCCGACACCCACGGTTTGCTCCGCCCCGAAGCCATTGCCGCCCTGCAAGGCTGTGATCGCATCCTTCACGCGGGTGACATCGGTAGCGAGGCGATCCTCGACCAACTGGCCGCAATCGCGCCGGTGGATGCGGTGCGGGGCAACAATGACCTGGACGCATCCTGGGCGCGGGAGTTGCCCGATTGTCTGCACCTGGAGTTCAACGGCTGGACTGTTCTGCTGGTGCATGACATCGCCGACGTGGCGGCCGATCTTGATAGCCGCATCAAGCTGGTGATCACCGGTCATTCGCACAAACCGTGCATCGACTGGCGCGGTGAACGGCTATTCCTGAATCCCGGCAGTGCGGGGCGCAGACGCTTCAAGTTGCCTGTCACCCTGGCGTTGCTTGAAGTGGTGGACCAGTCAATCGAACCGCGACTGGTATCGCTGCTCGACTGAGTCGCCCTCAACCGTTCGATTCACGACTCGCCGGCAAGCACCCTCACTCTGTGGCAGTCGGACGGTCCAAGTTTTTGGCCGCTCGAGATCAGTGTGACGGCCCTGGTGCTGTGGTTGTTCACCTTCCAACTGTCAACGGGTCCCAAAGCCGACCACGCGCCTGAATCAAGCATCGACCTGCAACTCATGCAGAAGAAACCCCAGTGAATCCGGGGCTGCGCAATGACTTTTTGCCGAGCGTTGTTCATCCCACGACATAGCATCATCGGTGCAGAAATCTCCAACACACTCCATGCTCAACTCGCCATCGAGAAGTCCAAGCGGAATCCAGTAGTAAGGCGTTTCGCGAAGAACATTAGGCACGGTCGAGCCACATCGTGAGCAAAAGTCATTTCTGTACCCGCTGGGTTTGCGCCACCCCGTGATCGTCCCTTGCCCTTGCTCCCACCGAAAATCGCGAGCGTTGACCAGCGTGGCAAGATTATGGCCGACCCCGGTTTGCTTGCGGCACAGGGTGCAATGGCAGCGATAGAAAAATCGGGGTTCAACCGCCAGGGAAAAACGTACCGCCCCGCAAAGACATTGCCCTGATGCCATGAGTATCTCCCTTGAAAAATGCTTCATCCGTATTTGCCGGTCAACGGGTTGGTATTGGAAAAGGGGGGCCGTCCTGTTACTGGCCCCTTATTGCCATGTCGGCTTGGCAAAATGATAACCTTGGGCTTTTCCTGCCCCTATTTCACGCAGCTCCCCACTAGCTCCCCCTGCATTTCAATGACGTTGAACCTATCAGTCGTCGTTGTCATCGCGATCACGGTAGCGACGGTGATCGCGATCATAGTCACTGCGATCATAGCCACGACGATCATAGTCACGGTCATAACCTTGATCATCGTCCCCTCTCTGGTCGTAACCACGTCGATGGTCATGATCGTGATATCGCCCGTACCGCTCCCCGTCATCCCAGTGCGGGCCGCACCCTCCCAACAAGACGGCGCTGGAAATGGCCACGATCAAGATTACTGCGCGATTCATATGAACGTCCTAAACGTCGGAAGTATGGAAGGGTCATGGCTGCTCGAAACCTTCGTCCGGGCAGTGTTCAGACATAGCTATGACCATTCGGTAACCCAATGATTCCGCTGAAAAATACAAACAAGTGACAGTCGCTCTCCCATCGAATGCCCGACGAGACAGCCCGGGCCTGTCATCAATAGCCAAGGGGCTGTCGTCGAATGAAAAGCGCCCCTGATAAGGCGGCTATCTAATGGCAGTACTGAAAAAGTCTCTGGTGATGAGTCGACATAAGCGACTGCTGCGCCTGAGTCACGAGTTGCCTGGTACGCCAGGCAGGAGAATAACAATATGAAATTCGTGAAAAGTCTTCTGGCTGCCGTACCCCTCATGGCACTGGCCATCGATGCCCGCGCCTATGTATCGAGCCAGGAAGCCGCCCGGCTGGGCACCAGCCTGACGTGGGTGGGAGCCGAAAAGGCCGGTAATGCCGACGGCTCCATTCCGCCCTACAACGGTGGCCTGACCACTGCGCCGCCCGGTTTCAAGACCGGCGACAGCATGCGCCCGGACCCCTTCGCGGGCGAAAGACCGTTGCTGGTGATCAACGGCAAGAACGTCGACGCTTACAAAGGCATGCTGACCGCCACCACTGTAGCGTTGGCCAAGCGCTACCCCGCCTTTCGCGTCGACGTCTATCCGACCCACCGCACGGCATCGCTCCCACAGGCGGTACTGGACAACAGCCGCAGAAATGCCACCAACGCCAGGTCCCTCAACGGCGGGATCGCCATCGACAATGTGATGCCCGGGGTGCCTTTCCCGATTCCGCAATCCGGCGCCGAAGCGATGTGGAATTTCCTGCTGCGCTACCAGGGCGTCAACATCCACTCCAAGTACGACTCCTGGAGCGTCGACACGGCGGGTGTACCGAGCCTGGCGGTCACCGGCGAGGCATTCGTCTCCTTCCCGATCTACGAGAACCTGTCGAAACCGTTCAACAGCTCCGACATCTACTATCAGTTGAAGCTGTCCTATACCGGACCTGCGCGCCGAGCCGGCGAGTCGATCATGCTCAAGAACGCGACCAACCCGGCGGAGTTCCCTGGCCGCGCCTGGCAGTACATGCCTGCCCAGCGCCGCGTCAAACAGATCTCGATCCTGGCCTACGACACCCCCAACCCCGGTACTGCCCGTGCACTCGAGCTGTACGACTGGACGCTGGTGGGCAAGCAGGAAATGATCGTGCCCTACAACACTTACAAACTCACTTACGCTCGCGCTGCCAAGTCGCTGACCACGCCTGACTTCATTTCCCCGGACTTCGTACGCTGGGAAAAGCACCGGGTCTACGTCGTGGAGGGAAACCTCAAGCCGGGGGCGAAGCACATCTACCAGAAGCGCCGCTTCTACCTGGATGAAGACACCTGGGCCGCGGTGGCCTCCGATCAGTACGACACCAGTGGCCAGCTATACCGCGGCTCCTTCGCGTTCTTCAGCCAGAGCTACGACCAGCAGGTCCCGGACGCCACCCCTTTCATGACTTACGACCTGTCCAAAGGCACCTACAACATCAATGGCGTGGTGGGCCCCCATGGCGGCATCCGCTACATCGAGCCGCTATCGACGGCGCAGTGGGTGCCAGAGTCCATGGCGGGTGCTGGTATCCGTTAGGTCCGCGGCGAAGCAACTCCCGATCATGTATGACCGATGAATAACAAAGCCCCCAGGTTCAACGGAACCAGGGGCGCAGAAATCGGCCGGTCAAATGTAGCGAGGGGAATCTGGTCATTCAAAGCCGCGAAGGAAGGGGTCGACCACGTCTACGCGGTCCGACCTGAATCAGCTCTCAGAAGCGATCGTTGACTCGCCAACGGTTTCTGCCGCCAGCTTCAATCGGTCCGCTTTACAAATGTATTTAGGCTTGCTCTTCGGTGCCAGTTTGGCACTGGCCTTTTTGGCCTTAGCCTTGAACAGTTGCTTTAGTTTCTTTTGACGGTTCATTTTTTCTACTCGGTATGTCAGGTCTTGAATGATATCAGCTTAAGGCATTGGCCCAATTGTGCCGTTACAGACCAGCGAGTAAGAACGCCCATTAAAACGCCGAAAAGCCCGCCACCCTCAAGAGGATGGCGGGCTTTTGTGTTTTTGGCGTTACGTCACCTCAGGCTTCGTGCGTGCCAGTTGCTCCCGGGCAAATGCGCCGAGGGTCTTCAACGCCTTGGCCGCCGAACGCAGGTAGAAGGCTTGCAACTGGAACACGTGCCAGCGTGCGGCATACACCTCCAGGCGGCAATTCACCCCGCAGTCAAGCGCATGCTCGGCCAATCGGGTGGCGTCAGACAACAACAGCTCATGGTCACCGACCTGGATCAACATCGGCGGCAGCCCTTGCAGGTCCACCTCAAGCGGATAGCCCATCACCTGCGTACCGGCATACCAGCCCAGCCCTTGCTCCAGCCAACCGCGACGGATCATCGGATCCTGTTCTACCCGCGAGGTCATGGAAGCACCGCTCAGGCTGTCGTCAGTCACTGGCGACATCAGAAGCATGCCGGCGGCAAAATGCGGGTGAAGATCACGCAGCTTGAGCGCCAGAGCCAACACCAGCGCGGCACCCGCCGAATCGCCGGCCAGGAAGATTCGGTCAGCGGCATACCCCTGAGCCCGTAGCGCCTGATAGCAGGCCAGCGCATCGTCCAATGCCGCCGGGCAAGGATGTTCTGGCGCCAGGCGATAATCAGCTACCCACGCCGACATCCCCGAAGCCTTGGCCAAGCGGCCGGTGATGCTCCAATGTGTATCCGGCGAGCCTAGGCAGAACGCTCCGCCATGCAGGTACAGAATGACCCCGCCGTTTTCACCCTGCTGCGGTGCGACCACTTGCACGGGAACGCCGTTGGCCTGCTGACGATAACGAATCACGCCGCCAGTGCCTGGCATTAACCTGGACAATAGGTTCACGACCTTTCTCTGCGCAGGCGCCGCCAACCCCGGCCCGATCAGAGAGCGAAACGTGGTGCGAAGAAAAACCCTCAGGAATCCGGCGCTCAATGTTTCCGGCCAGTCGCGGGATTCGACTACGGTCGCGCCGCCTTCAAACTCGCGTGTGAAGCGGTATGCATGCAACCCGGAAAACCGCGTCAGCCAGCGATAGCTCAAGGTGAACCCCGGCCAGTTGGTGCTGTTGTTGCCAGCGTCATCCACATACCAGCTCTTGCAGCCGTTCCACACCGTGTTGACCAGGCGTTGCTGGACCTGCCCATGAAAGCGGTCATACACGCTGCGGTCGACCTCCACAGTGTTGGCGCCGTTGCCCTTCATCGTGCGCCAACAGCGCATGACGTGGGCTATCTGGCTTTCCAGCATGTAGACAATCGAGTTGTGACCCAGGTTGGTGTTCGGTCCATACAACATGAAGAAATTGGGGAATTGCGCAACCGTCAGCCCCAGATACGCGCGGGTGCCATCGCGCCAGGCATGGTTAAGGTCCACGCCATTTCGCCCGACGATACGCATCGGCGACAGAAACTCGGTGGCCGCGAACCCGGTGCCGTAGATGATCGCATCGACTTCATGCCGCTGGCCGTCAACGGTTTCAATGCCGCTTTCAGTGACTCGCGCAATGCCGTCGGTCACCAACTCCACGTTGGACCGGCTCATGGTCTGGAGGTATTCGCTCGACAGCAGGATACGCTTGCAGCCGTATGGATAATCCGGGGTCAGTTTGTTGCGCAGTACCGGGTCCGGCACTTGCTCGGACAACAGTCGACGGAACGGAATTCCCACTGCCCACTTCATCAAGCCCTTGAATCGGGTGAACGCCAGCGCCCGGGACTCGTAGCGCATGTATATCGAGGCACGGTACGCGGTCATCATCCAGGGCACGTTGCGCAGCAATGATTTTACCCGCTCCGAGTAAGCCCGATCCGGTCGAGGCATCAGGTACGCCGGCGAGCGCTGGAACACTTTCATGTGCCCGACAGTCCCGGCAATCGCCGGTACGAACTGAATGGCCGAAGCACCGGTGCCGACCACCGCCACGCGTTTGCCTGCCAGCGAATAGCTGTGGTCCCAGGTCGCCGAGTGGAACACGTGCCCCTTGAAGGTTTCCATACCTGCCAGCTTCGGGAACGCCGGGCGACTCAACTGACCGGTGCCACTGATCAACAGCGATGCACTCAGGACGCTGCCATCCTGCTGGGTCACGTGCCACAGCGACGTGCGGTCATCAAACTCGGCGGACACCACTTCGACGCCGAAACGAATGTGCTTGTCCAGCCCGTACTTGTCAGCGCAATGCCGCAGATAGGCGTGAATCTCGGCCTGGGGCGCGAACACCCTGCTCCAGTCCGGGTTCGGCTCAAACGAAAATGAATACAGGTGCGAAGGTACGTCGCACGCGGCGCCGGGGTAACTGTTGTCCCGCCAGACACCGCCGACATCCTGTTTCTTCTCCAGGATCACAAAGTCCTTCACACCGGCCTTTTGAAAGGCAACGGCCATGCCGATACCGGCAAAACCGCTGCCAATGATGATGGCGCTCAAGGCTGTTGCCGACTGACTGCCGGTTCCAACTTCATGCAACGACATAAGATGCCTCATTGTTGTTTTCAGTGGTGGCTGTCGCTTCAGTCCGGGCGGACGAACACACCCGCCCAATGCCGCGGATAAGGTCAACGGCTTTCTCGGCGATCATGATGGTCGGTGCGTTGGTGTTGCCGCCGATCAGGGTAGGCATCACCGATGCGTCAACGATTCGCAGCCCTTGCAGACCGTGTACTCGAAGTTGCGCGTCGACCACGGCCAGTGGGTCATCGCCCATGCGGCAAGTGCCCACCGGGTGATAAACACTGTCGGTACGACGACGCAATACGGTGCGGATCTGCTCGTCGGTCTCGACCCCGTCGGTGTACGGGTCGCGGGTGATCCAGTTGGCCAGCGCCGGTGCCTGCATCAAACGGCGTGTCAGTTTGAATGCCGCGACCATATCTTCAAGGTCCTGCGGGTCCTGAAGGAACGCCGGATCAATCAGCGGTGCCGCTTGCGGGTCTTTGCTGGCCAGAGATACGGTTCCGCGGCTGCGCGGACGCAACAGGCAAACGTGGCACGACAACCCATGACCCAGACGCAACTTGCGCGCATGGTCCTCCACCGGAGCCACGACAAAATGCAATTGAATATCCGGTTTATCCAGCCCTTCGCGCGTTTTGAGAAACGCTCCCCCCTCGGCAAAATTCGAGGTCAGCATGCCTCGACGTTCCCGGCGAAAACGGCCGGCTTCCTTGAGCATTCTGGTGCTGCCTGCAAATGAAACGCCCATGGCATCCAGGCTTGAGGTCTTGTAGACGAAAACGAAATCCGGATGGTCTTGCAGGTTCTGCCCAACACCAGGCAGGTCCTGCAAGAGCGGGATGCCATGGCGTTGCAGTTCCTCTTTGGGCCCCACGCCCGACAACATCAACAGTTGCGGGGTCTGGAAGGCCCCGGCGGCGAGGATGACTTCCCGCTTGGCACGCAGGGTGAGAACCTGACCGTTTTGCAGCACCTCGACAGCCACGGCGCGAGTGCCTTCAAATAAGATGCGTTGCACCTGGGTCCGGGTTTCGACGGTCAGGTTGTTGCGCACGCCCACATACGGCAACAGATACGCCCGCGCCGCGCTGCAGCGTTCACCGTGCTTTTGCGTGACTTGATAGATGCCAACGCCTTCCTGTTCCTCACCGTTGAAGTCGTCGTTGAGCGGTAAACCGGTCTCGCGGGCCGCCTCCAGAAAACGTTGCTGGAATGGATTGTCCGAACGCAAATCGCTGACCCACAACGGCCCACCCCGCCCGTGCAAGTCGTTGCCGATGCGCTCGTTGTGCTCGCTGCGACGGAAGTACGGCAAGACATCCTTGAAGCCCCAACCGGTATTGCCCAGGGCGGCCCAATGGTCGTAGTCCCATTGATGACCCCGCACGTAGATCATGGCGTTGATCGCAGAGGAACCACCCAGTGCCTTACCCCGTGGCTGGTAGCCCTTGCGCCCTTCCAGCCCCATCTGTGGGACGGTGTCGAAGGCCCAGTTGTTCACCGAAGTCGGGACCATTGCCACCATCGCCGCTGGGATATTGACCAGGCTGGACTGCCCGCCACCACCGGCTTCCAGCAAACAAACACTGACGTCCGGATCTTCGCTCAGCCGACCGGCAACCACACAACCACCGGAACCGCCGCCCACTACGATGTAATCGAAGGTCTTTTTCATTGTTGTTCTCCCTTGTGCAAGGCAGTGCGAGATTTGCGGGGTTACCCGAAAACACACAACTGCGCCTCCTGGTTTTCGCCAGGTGCCGCAACGGCCTTTTATTGAAGGTTAAACGACGAACCGTGCGCAAAGGATGGTGACGGCCATTGATAAAGAACCGAATGCTGGAATGGGACAATTGCTTTATTATTCGGGCCAACCTTTTCGCCACAGGGACATGGGCATGACCTTTCGGGATTTTCTGCGTGGCCCGGCCAGCGCCTTACTGCTGGTGGAGTTCGGCGTCGAAAAAGGCTTGGCGGCCAGTGCGATACTGGCCGGCTCGGGGCTGACGGCAGCGCAACTGGCCGACCCGAATCTGGAGCTGACTGCCGATCAGGAACTGCGGGTGACCGGCAATCTGTTGCAGTTGCTCGGTCATCCTCCGGGGCTTGGCTTCGAAATCGGTGCGCGCTATCACTTCTCGACCTATGGCCTGTTTGGTTACGGCCTGATCAGCAGCGCGACCACCGGGGATGCACTAACCCTGGCACTGAGCTTTTTGCCGCTGACCTACGCATTCACCGTGGTGACCTATGAAGAGCAAGGCAGTGAAGGTGTGCTGACTTTCGCCACGCCCGGGCTGGCAACCGACCTGCGGGATTTTCTGTTGGCCCGGGACATGGCAGCGGGGGCGCTGTTGCTCAAGGAACTGGGGGGCGATGACTTTTCGCTGTCGCGCTTCACGTTGCGTGCCGGTCCTGCTCACGAGTGCGATAACGACCGTTTATTGGGGCTGGCGCCTGTCTACGCAGCCAGCAGCAACAGCCTGGCCTTTGATCGTTCATTCCTTGTGCGCCCCTTGCCGCAAGCCAACGCCGTCACAGTGAGCATGTGCGAGCAGATGTGCACACAGTTGATGCAACGGCGAATCGCCCGTTCCGGCATGACGGCGCTGGTCCAGCACTACCTGACCAATACCGATGCGACGCCACCGGACCTTTGCGCCATGGCCCGCCTGATCCACGTCAGCACTCGCACCCTCAAGCGCCGCCTGCACGACGAAGGCACCACCTTCCGTGCCTTGCTGGCCGAGGCCCGAAGCCGCAGTGCCATCGAAATGCTCTACGACGAACGCCTGAGTCTCACCGAGATTGCCGAGCGACTGGGGTTCAGTGACCTGTCGAGTTTTTCCCAGGCATTCAAGCGCTGGTATGGGGTAGCACCGAGTCATTTCTCGCTGCGAAAAAGCAGCAGCGGCGTGTGCTAGATGACGCACTCGGTATCGAATGTCCGTTAGGCGGGCGTTTGCAGCCCGATGCGACCGGCAGCAATCGGCTCCCCTCGATTCAACATTGCTGTTCCACGATCCTGAGCCAGGGCCAGCGAGCCTGATAACTTCTCGCCTTCTGATCGAACAGCTCTGGCTTGAGATTCTTTGGGTTGATTCGAAGTAGGCCGTGCTCGGTGTCGGCCAGACCGTTGGGTGCATAGACCTCACCCGTTTCGATATCCAGACCAATGCAGGTGCCGGCAATCAGGTAGCGGTCAATTCCGTCTTTAGCCGACTGAAGCCTTGGATAATCCCCGCCAAAGCGCTGGCGGTACCACAGGTGGACGCGGGCCTGATTCTTGATCTCAATGTTCACGTCGAGGTCCTGGAACAGACGCTGACCTGATTCGATGACCTCATTCTCAGCTTCCCATGACAGGTCATCATCGAAGTAAAAGACGTCGTAATCCTTCACGCCCCACTCTGGCGGTCGCTGTGCCTGTTGATTCCAGACGGCCTGGAACAAACAACCGGCCGTGAGCATGCACTGGTTCAAACCGAGCTCCGGCAAACGAGCGGAAATTTCTGCGTTTACCGGATTGGTCATTGCGATCCTGACCAGGCTTTCGACAGTCAATGTCATCTTCATCCCTTCTGATTGATCTAATCCCGGCCGCCGACAATACCCTCAACGCTGTTCAAATTTGCAAAAAAAGTCGCCCTTTTTTCTCTCTCGGCCAATCTGGCGCGAATCATGCCTGATTCAATGGCCTGAAGTCGGTACTGACTATGTGGGTGACACTTTTGAAGTGAACCACCTCAGTGCCTGCCCCGATAATCGATAGCTTACTGACGAACTGTCGAGGTCAAGCATGACGAACGCAACTACGGAACAAGTCAGCCCACAAACACTGAGAAGAGTGATTGTGGCTGCCGGCATCGGCAATTTCGTCGAGTGGTTCGACTTTGCCGTGTATGGCTTTCTGGCCACGACCATCGCCCAGCAATTCTTCCCCAGCGGCGATGCCAGTGCCGCGCTGCTCAAGACCTTTGCGGTATTCGCCGTGGCCTTTGCGTTTCGGCCCCTTGGAGGGATTTTCTTCGGCATGCTGGGCGACAGGATCGGCCGCAAGCGCACCCTCGCGATGACCATCCTGCTGATGGCCGGTGCCACGACCTTGATCGGCCTGCTGCCCACTTATGCGGCAATCGGGGTCATGGCGCCGATTCTTCTGTCCCTGATCCGTTGCGCCCAAGGCTTTTCCGCCGGGGGAGAATACGCAGGTGCCTGTGCCTACCTGATGGAACATGCGCCGAGTGACAAGCGCGCCTGGTACGGCAGCTTCATTCCGGTGTCGACATTTTCCGCCTTCGCCGCGGCCGCCGTGGTGGCCTACGCGCTCGAGGCGTCATTGTCGGCCGAAGCCATGGGAAGCTGGGGTTGGCGCCTGCCGTTCCTGATTGCCGCACCCCTGGGCCTGGTGGGTCTTTACCTGCGCTGGAAGCTCGATGAGACACCGGCATTCCAGGCGGTGACTCAGGAACATGCTGTCGCACATTCTCCACTCAAGGAAACCTTGCGCAACCATGGTGCGGCGATCTGTTGCCTGGGCGCTTTTGTGTCACTCACGGCACTTTCGTTTTATATGTTCACCACCTACTTCGCGACCTACCTGCAAGTGGCCGGTGGCCTGAGTCGTGCAACAGCGTTGCTGGTGTCACTGATTGCATTGCTGTTCGCTGCGGCGATCTGCCCGTTGGCCGGGCTGTATTCGGACCGGGTCGGGCGTCGAGTCACGGTGATGACCGCATGCGCGCTGTTGATCGTGGTCGTGTATCCATCGTTCCTGATGGCCAGTTCCGGTTCGTTCGCCGCGTCCATCGTCGGCGTCATGCTCCTGGCGATTGGCGCGGTGTTGTGTGGCGTGGTAACCGCAGCCTTGCTCTCGGAAACCTTCCCTACCCGCACTCGGTATACCGCCTCGGCGATCACCTACAACATGGCGTACACCCTTTTCGGCGGCACCGCGCCGCTGGTGGCAACGTGGCTGATCAGCACCACCGGCAGCAACCTGTCGCCGGCGTTCTACCTGATTGCGATTGCGTTGCTCGCATTGGCGGGCGGGCTGGCATTACCGGAGACTTCAAGGATTTCCCTGCATGATGTTGCGGCGCAGGAGAAAGCCGAGGGCGTGGGCGCATCCGCCTGAAAACACGAAACGAGCCGGCCAGGCGTCACGTGAGCTAGGTTTCCTTCAGCGGCCGTTGACTGGCCGTCAAAACCCCGCACAATTGCCGGCTTTTTTCGCGACAGGACGTCACTCATGCAACGGATTGTAATTCTAGGCAATGCCGGTAGCGGCAAATCCACCCTCGCCCGCGCCCTTGGCAAGCGTCTGGGCCTGCCCGTGGTGCACCTCGACACCTTGTTCTGGGAGCCCGGCTGGATAGAACCCGACGCGGAGCAATTCCGCGCGCGGGTCAGCGCCGCGATCGCAGCGGATACCTGGATTTGTGAAGGCAACTATGCCCGGCGCACCTTTGACCTTCGCCTGCCCCGGGCCGACCTGATCATCTGGCTCGATACGCCGCGACTGACCTGCTTCGCCCGAGTGATCATGCGCAGCGTCAGCAAGCGCCCTCGCCTTGACCTTGCTGCCGGTTGCCCAGAGAAGCTCGACCGGGCGTTCCTGACCTTTCTGAACTTTGTGTGGAATTTCGATCAGGGTTATCGCCCCGGTATCGAGGCGGTGCGCCTGACCACAGGCCCGCGGATTCCTGTGGTGCATTTGTGCAATAGCCAGCAGATTGCCGCCTTTCTCCATGGTTTGCCCGCAATGCCAGGCACCTGCCCTGTATAGAGGGCGCATGATTTCACATTGATATCGCCGTTTTGTCATGAAATGAAAAGAAATTGTCGTCGAATGAATGGTCGATAGCCTCCCCCGTCCATAAATTTCTCTTCGGGCCCGCGCGTTGAATCCCGCGATCCGACGCCTGGCCCGGCTGGCGCAATGCCTGGGCGCATTTGTGATTTATATGCTCAACATAATAATAATCCGAGGGGTCGCATTGTATGCGTGTGAATTTACCCGTAACCGAGCATGAAAGAGTTTTCCCCACCGAACAGCGATTGATCTCCACGACCGATCTGGATAGCCGAATCACTTACTGCAACGACGCCTTTGTTGCCATCAGCGGTTTCACCTACGACGAACTGGTGGGTCAGACCCATAACCTGGTTCGACACCCCGATATGCCACCCGGGGTATTCGTGCATATGTGGCACACCATCAAGCAAGGCAAACCCTGGATGGGTATTGTGAAAAACCGCTCGAAGAATGGTGATTTCTATTGGGTCAGTGCCTACGTCACGCCCATCTATGAAAACGGACGCATGAGTGGCTACGAGTCGGTCCGCTCGGTGCCCAGCCGCGACCAGGTCCGCCGGGCATCAGCGCTCTATTCCAGGATGCGGGCCGGCAAGCCGATCGTTGCGCGCAGCGCGCGGATTTTCCGGCCACTGCGACAGGGGTGGCCATTATTGATGGCTGGCGGGGTTTCACTGCTGGGTAGTCAGTGGCTATCGACAACCGCGGCACAAGGGGTCCTGATCGCGAGCCTTGGCGTTGCCTGGTACCTGATCGAGTCCCGAAATCGCAAGGCCATCGAGCGTACCCTGGCCGAACATCCGAAAGCCTTTTCCGATCCGTTGGTCGCCCTCACCTACAGCGATAACCACGGCCCCCAGGGGCAACTGGACATGGCCATGGTCAGTGAGGAAGCGCGCCTGCAGACAGCCCTGAGCCGGCTCGTCGATGCCGGGGTCAATGTCAAGGCCAAGGCGGCGCAATCATCCGAGCTCTCAGGTTCCCAGGCACAGTCGCTTGATCGTCAGCGCAGTGAAACCGATCAGTCTGCAGCGGCCATTTCACAGATGGCCGCCACCATTCAGGAAGTCACGCAGAACGTCATCAGCACCGCACATGCCGCGTCGGAGGCTGACCAGTTGACCCGTGACGGTAGTGAGTTGGCCCGGCAAAGCCTGAGCGCCATGAAAACCATGCATGAGGCGGTCAACGAGATTGGCCAGGCGGTCGATGCATTGGCGAGCGAAACGCAATCGATCGGCAGTGTCGTGGATGTCATCACCTCCATTGCCGAACAGACCAACCTGCTGGCGCTCAATGCGGCCATCGAGGCGGCCCGGGCAGGTGAGCAAGGTCGCGGTTTTGCCGTGGTTGCCGACGAGGTGCGCTCCCTTGCACAACGCACCCGCACCTCCACCGAACAGATCCACGGCATCATCGCTTCACTGTATGCCGGTGCCGATCGCGCCGTATCAACGGCCAATCGTGGCGAGCAGATTTCCCGCGAAAGCATGCAAAGTGTCGAGGCGGTGCAGTCGGCGTTGGTCGGCATCAGCCAGGCCGTCACCCGGATAACCGGCATGAGCCAGCAGATGGCCTCGGCGTCTGAAGAACAAAGTCACGTGGCTGAAGATATCAATCAGCAGATCACCCGGATTGCCCAACTGTGCGACCACAGTGCCGGGCAGGCCAAGCAAGGCGCGGCGATCAGCCAGGATCTGGAAGTAATGGCCGATTATCTGCACAGCCTGGCCGAACGTTTCAGCCGATAGCCATCAGTGCCTGTTGACCATCTTGCATCCGGACAACAGGCAGCCTCAGTGGAAAACAGCGACGCGTCCCTCAACGCCCCCAGTCCCAATGATAGAATCCTGTTTTGAAAAAGGAGTTTCATCTGTGGAGGCTGGAAAAATGAGTTGCCCATATTGCGCGGAAGTCATCATGGCTGAAGCCATTCTATGCAAGCACTGCCAATCCGACCTCAGGCAGAAAATACAAATCCCGCCTGGGCGGCCACTACCGTCAGTAAAGAGAATGGTCCCTGTCGGCAAGGTCCTCATCGGAGCCATTATCGCCATCACCTTGTACCTGGCTTTCGGCTCTTCTGTCAGTAACAGGTCGCAAGACAAGGAAATGATACAGGCCCGAGATGCCGTCGAACTATGCCGCCAGGAAGTAAACAGCTACTCCGGCCCTGCAGTCGGGAAAAGCATCATCGTAGAAACTTGTCAGAAGCTTGAAGACGAATTCCGTAAGGGTTTTGGCGACGCACTATAGGAAAAACCGATTACGAAGCCCGCCATTGAGCGGGCTTTTTTGCCTTTGGCATCAGGCAGCAAATCACTGATTCACCCTGCATGAAAATCCATCATGACATGTTATGACATCGTTCAAAAACGGACTTTGGTCAACAAATACGGGGTTAAAAGGACGAATGGTCGAGAGGCGTCAAGCGTGGGGAATTGCCGGGAGTTTGCAGCCACTACAGGCTTTTCAGGCAGGCACGTTCGTCGCGGTAAGGTGAACTTCACTTACTCAACGTGTCACATTAGGTCCCCGTCAAGCGAACTTCAGTGGAGGTATAGCCTTATGAGCATGGCCACAATTGTCAGTGCCGTGATTTCCAGTCTCGCACCCAGTGTCTTTGACCAGAACAACCTGCAAGAACCCGGCGCACATGTTTCAGCCGTCGATTACCACTACGGTATGGACATCGATGTGAAACAGGTACTGCAGCGCACCGATACATCCGACAAGACCGGCGTAGTACCAGTGACTGTGGTCTACCTGGACAGCCAGGGTGAGCTTCACAAGATCCGTTTCCTCGAATGGGGTGCAAGCCCTGCCAGCCCCACCAGCATTGCCTGATCCGCTCGTCGATCGGATTCCGGGCCTCACCGCCCCCCAGAAGCGGAAGTTAAACCTCCCATGCACTCAGTGCGATTGAGGTTTTTTGTTACTTGAAAATGGACATGATCGAATGACTAAAAAGCTCATTCGAGAAACTCACTTTTATCTTGGTGGCTTAATGTCGCAAGATTAATTGATAACAATTGCTGGATCTAAATGGCAGTCAGCAACGGTAAATTCCAATCAAGCCGTGCATAGAGCCAAGTTGATTCACTATTGAAACCAAGAGGTCACCATGGAACTTAGTATGTTCTCTTCGTCCACCGTGGAATACGTGCGTTTAGGCGTTGTATATTTTCATCTTATCGCCTGCTGTGTGGCAATCGGGCTGGTCTTGACCAGTGACATTGCAATGGTCAAGCAACTCCTGAAGGGAGATGCGTCAGGCCACCACGATGACGCGCACATGGAAAGCCTTCAAAAAACCGTAGTGCTTGCACTTGTAGCGCTCTGGATTACGGGCATTGGTATTGTCGGGATCGATTATGCCGGCAAGGGGATGGAATATTTCCTCAATCCAAAATTGCAAGCCAAAATCGGCATAGTTGTGCTGTTGACCTTTAACGGTTTCCTGTTGCATAGCGCGGTATTGCCAGCGCTGAAAAAAGCCGGTTCGTTACTCAAACTCTCCTTCAGCTTGCGCATGCTGGCGCTGTTCTCCGGCGCCCTCTCTGGCGTGTCGTGGTTCTATGCCGCCATGCTGGGTGTTGGTCGTCCGCTGGCCTGGAAGTATTCGCTGGTGGAGTTGCTGGCAGCCTATCCGGTACTCATCGTCGGTGGTTTCGGAGCGATGGTACTGCTCACTATCTGGGCAAAAAGCAGAGACACCGAAGCACGTAGGGACCAAGGCACCTGGTCACCAGGAAACGCCGCCCTGGCTGGATGGTGAGACAAGGAAGTTCAGCTTTCGCCAATAAAACCCATTTTTAGCAGTTCGTAAAATGTCACTTGAGGATACCCAAATGAAATCCATGAAAGCCCTTTTCGTAATCGCCGCTCTGACCGCTTCTTCTCTGGCGATGGCCACAGGTGGTGGTGACAAGACGTTCAATCGCATGGAGTCGGCCCGGAAAGTCTCGATGGAGGCCTTCCAGGTTGCACAGAAACAGAAGGCTGAAGCCGCTGTCGCTGAAAGCAAAGCCAAGGCTGCCAATCACACCAACAGCTGATCGATGTAGCCTGCCCCCCGGCTGACAGAAATGTGCAGCCTCAAGCCTCGCCAGCAGCACCCAAGGTGCTGCTGGCGCCGGTTTAACCGAGATCCCTTGGACCCACGCCTATGCCAGCCTCGCAAACCCGCCCCTCACCCGCGCCGTTGCTCAAACCGGGAGAGACAGTGGTTTTGTTCGACGGTGTCTGCAAGCTATGCAATGGCTGGGTGAGATTCTTGATTCGCCATGACCGCCAGCGTCGCGTGCGGTTGGCGGCGGTTCAGTCACCCGAGGGGCAGGCTCTGCTCGCATGGGCAGGTTTGCCCCTGGATCAGTTCCACACCATGGCGGTGATCCGCGACCGGCACTACTGGGAGCGTTCGCAAGCATATTTCGAAGTCATTGCCCAGTTACCCGCACGCTGGCACCCCGTGCTTCTGTTGCGCATCTTTCCTCGCAAGCTTCTGGATTGGGCATACGACCGCATTGCGCTTAATCGTTATCGGCTCTTCGGGAAATACGACACATGCCTGTTGCCGGATCCTGATCATGAAAGGCGCTTTTTGAAAGCGCCCCTATGAACGGCTTCACGCGCATTAACCGGAACGCCCCTGAGTAACCGGCTATCGCTTCAGGAGACAATCCCCTCAAACAAACGCCCGACAATGCCGGGCGCCTGTTCTTCAGGTCTGTACTCAGAAGCGATAGTTGGTGCTCAGTTCCAGCGTCCGTGGGGCACCCGGTGTGATCAGATCCACTGAGCCATGCGCCGAAGCGTAATAGTCCTTGTCGAAAACGTTGCGCAGACGCAGGGCCATGTCCCATTTCGGCTCGTTGTACAGCAGCGCGGCGTCCACGGTTGTGTAAGCCGGCATGACCACATTGTTATCCAGCGCGGTATAGCGATCATCGACATAGTTGGCCCCCATGCCCACACGCCAGGTTTGCGTCAGTGAACGCACCAACCACAGGTTGGCGCTGTGGCGCGGCGTCAGAGTGGGCACCTGCCCTTCGTTGGCGACCCCGTTGGTAAAGCTGTTGGACTTGGTGATTTCGGCATCCAGAAAGGCGTAACCGGCATAGACCTGCCATTTGTCACTCAACTGCCCGCTGGCTGTCAGCTCAAGACCGTCGGTGCGCTGCTCACCCGCAAGCACCAGTTTGGTCGGGTTCGCCGGATCGCTGGTTTTCATATTGGTGCGTTCCAGACGGAACAGCGCCGCGGTCAACGCCAGGCGATTGTCGAGCAGGTCCCACTTGCCGCCGATCTCGAAGTTGGTGGTTTCCTCTGGTTCAAGATCCTGGTTCGTCGTGCTCAGGGCGAACATCTCGGCGGAGGGTTGGTAGGAGCGGCTCACCGAGACGTAATAGGACTGCACTTGATCAGGCTGGTAGACCAGACCGACTCGCGGACTCCAGGTCGTATCGGTGCGGGACAGCTCGCTTTGCGTCAGGTCATCGGCGTACTCCTGGTCGAACACGTCGTAACGCACACCCAGCAGTGCCTTCCACTCTGGCGCCAGTTCGATCAGGTCCTGTACGTAGAAGCCGGCGGTGTCCTGGGTGTTGGTACCCTTGGCGGTTTGCCGGTTGGCCTGGAACGGCACGTCGACCAAGGCATCGCGGTACACCGGCACCCGGGCCACATT
Source organism: Pseudomonas sp. BF-B-30 (assembly GCF_019956305.1). NCBI lineage: Bacteria > Pseudomonadati > Pseudomonadota > Gammaproteobacteria > Pseudomonadales > Pseudomonadaceae > Pseudomonas > Pseudomonas sp. BF-B-30. Next base: position 58,601 of record NZ_JAHBDG010000026.1, read on the forward strand.
GGATTGGCTGAATACGGACTGGTCCTTCACCTGGCGCCCCAGCTCCACACCATAGAGCAGGTTATGGTTCATCCCGGCAAGCACGGCGCGCTGCTTGAGTTCGGTCTGGTTGAACCACCCGTCCTCCTTGCGCTGCACGTTGCCGCGGTTGAGTTTTACCAGCAGTTCACCATTGGGAGCAGTGACGAAACGTGTCGGGCTGGAGTCAGCGAGTGTGTTGTTGCGATCCAGGTCGTAGTGGTAGTAACGACTGGTATTGCTCAGGCTGAAATCGTCGTTGATCCGGTAGTCGACACCCGCCGTGAACGAGAACACTTCGCTGCGGGTGTAGTCATCATCCGGGTCGGCGGCACCGAAGCGCTTGTCGCGGTCCACATCGACCGGTCGGTCGCCTCGTGCCGGGATGCCGAAGTCAATCAGGCGCTTGTCATACAGATAGGTAGCACCCAGGTCCAGTTCCAGATCATCCGAGAGCTTGAAGTAGGCCGAAGGCGCGATGGCCTTGCGGTCGGTGTAGCCGTCATCCCGGAAGGTGTCACTGTTCTCCAGCGCGCCTGTCACACGAAAGGCTTTATTGCCTTGCTGCCGATCGGCCCAACCGGCATCGAACTGAGTGCGTTTTTCGCCCTCGCTGTCGACACTGACGCCGACCTCCTGCTTGGGTGCGAAGTTGGGTGTCTTGCTGATGCTGTTGATCAGCCCCCCCGAAGAGCCTCGGCCATAGAGCACCGCAGCCGGCCCCTTGATCACTTCCACCCGCTCGACGTTGGACAGATCCCGGAAGTACAGCGCATCGTCGCGAATGCCGTCGACATACATGTCGCCAATGGCACTGAAACCACGGATGGTGACCTGATCGCGCTGACCGTCACCATTGGACAGGCCGATACCAGGGACGTTCTTCAGCACGTCCTCCATCGACCGCGCCCCCTGATCCTTGATGACGCTTTGGGGAATCACATTGACGGTTTGCGGGATATCTCGCAGAGGGGCGTCGATCTTCAGCGCGCTCCTGCTCTCGGTCGACATGTAGCTCTGCTCGCTGTACTCACTGTTCACAGCGGTTGCCGGTAGGGTTAGAGCAGACTCCGTTTCTGCCTGTAATTCAGGTACAACCAGAACACCCAGCAACGACAGAGAGGCTGGGTAAATGCGCGATCGAGCCACCATGGACACCTTTGTTTGAATTATCGCGCGAATAATAACGATTATCTTTTGTAAGTAAATACATATCATTCCTATATGCAACTCAGAACGATCGTCTCAATTTCATGGGCGGTCGACAGAAGCGTTAGTGCAATGCCGTACTCGGCAGCCATATTATTGAGACGCTGACGCTGTGGTGGATGACTTATCCAGCCCCCCTCGATACCCTTTCGCCCCCGGGTGCCTGACGCCAATTCAGGTCAAACCACACTTCATCCAGACGAACCAAAAATGAAATCCTCCGCAGGTTTGCTGTTGTCGGGTATCGAGCTGGACCGTGCCAGTTCCATCCCCTTGTACCGCCAACTCTACTTGCAGATTCGCAAACAGATCCTCAGTGGCAGGATTCAGGGAGGCGTGCGCCTGCCCTCCACCCGGACCCTGAGCAAGGAACTGCAGCTGTCGCGAATCAGCATTCTCAATGCGTTCGATCAACTGATTGCCGAAGGTTTTCTGACGTCGAGGACCGGGGCCGGGACCTATGTCGGCCATGAATGGGAAAGCCGCGGTATTGAAGACGATGAACACAAGCGCCAGCCCCCTCGCCTGTCCGACTTGAGCCAGTCCATGCTGTCGTTGCGCAGCGATCATTTTCGCGGCGTTTCCTATGCCGACTGGGCGACCGGCAGCCCGACCTCGTTCCTGCCCAGCCACAGCGCCTACGATGCATTCCCGCAATCGGTCTGGAAGCGGCTGTTGAACCGTCACCTGCACAAGCCGACCAAGGCCATGCTCGGTTATGGCGAACTGCAGGGATTGCTGGCCCTGCGCGAGGCGATTGCCGAGTACGTCTTCGATGCCCGTGGCATCGATTGCACTGCCGATCAGGTGGTCATCGTGTCCGGCGCCCAGCAAGCCTTCAACCTGCTGGGCATGCTGTTGCTCAATCCGCAGGACAGTTTCTGGATGGAAGATCCGGGGCATATCGCGGCGCGAATTGCGCTCCAGGCCCAAGGTGGTCAGGTCGTGCCGTTGCGTATCGACGAACAGGGGATCGATGTCCGGCAAGGCCTGGCTTTGTGTCCTGACGCCCGCCTGGTGTTTACCACACCTTCCCGTCAGCATCCCTTGGGCGTCACCATGAGTTATGGGCGACGCCAGGAACTCATCGACTGGGCCGCCCAGAATCAAAGCTGGATCATCGAGGACGACTGCGACAGTGAATTTCGCTACAACGGTCGCCCCCTGCCGGCACTCTATGCCATGGACCAATGGGCCCGGGTCATCTACGCCGGAACCTTCAGCAAAGTGCTCTTTCCCTCGCTGCGACTGGGTTACGTGATACTGCCGAACGCCTTGATCGAACCCTTCTGCACCCTGCGGGCGGTCATGGATCGCAGCCCGCCCACGCTGCTACAGGCCGCCACGGCGGACTTCATGCGCGAAGGCCACTTTCTCGGCCATATCCGTCGAATGCGCGCCCTGTACCAGGCTCGACAGCAGGCACTGGTCGAACAACTGCAGAAACGGCTGGGCTCTTTCTTCAGGATCACGCCAGTGGAAGCCGGCATGCACCTGATCGCCTGGTTACCCGCGCATCTCGATGACGACGCCCTGGCCAGGGAACTCGGCCAGCATGACATTCATACCTATCCCCTGAGTGACTACTGCGTCGAACATGTCTTGCCACCGGCGCTGTTGATCGGCTTTGCCAGCACCCCCGAGGACCAGGCCCAGGCGCGCGTCGAAGCACTGGCCCAGGCCCTGGACAAAATGGGCTACCTGCAACCGGCCACTTGACCCAAGGCAAGTGGTCTTATGATTTAACTGATAATGGATCTATCGAGAGTTCCTGACTGGCGCGATAAAGGCTGCGCCGGTAGACCCGGTGTCTGAACCAGGAACGACTCGAATGAACAATAAGATCCAGGAACGATTCAACGCCTTGCTCAGCCATAAGGCTGTCGAGGCCGGAACTCCCCCCGTACTGACTGAGGCACTGGCCCGCCGGTTGCTCGACCGACTGGCACAGTTGCGCCTGTTTGCCCATGCCTACCCCTTGCTGACCAACCTGACCCACGGCCGTGTCACCCCTGGCGACCTGCTGGACTTCGCCTATCGCCACGAACTGCAGGGCCTGAGCCTGCACCTGCTCGACGGTGAGGAAAACAGCCTCAGTCAAATGACAACCGCGCAGCTTCTGGCGTTCGCTGCCAAGGCCAATGCGCTGGGGCTGGATGTGCATCTGGAAATCAGCAGCACGCTGAAAAAAGATGTCGATCAAGTGATCGCCATTGCCAAGACGCTGGGCACCCGCAACATCCGTGTCTACTCACGCTACGAAGGGGCGTTGTCCCGGGTCATGGACGTGATCGAGTCAGACCTGCACTACCTCGCGCAACAGGCAGACGAGCACGACCTGTTCTTCGACTTCGAACAGCATGAAGAACTCAAGAGCGCCGAAATCGCGCAACTGCTGAACCGGCTGAACCACCCTCGCCTGCACGCGCTGTTCGACTTCGGCAACATGATCAATGCCTGTGAGCAGCCCCTGGCGGCACTGCGCACCCTGGCGCCGCACATACGCCAGACCCACCTCAAGGGTGTGCGCATCGTGCCTGAACAAAACGGCTTCGGGCATTACGGCGTGCTGCAAGGCTGTGACGAAGACGACCTGCCCAACGCACGCATGTTGTTCGAATTGCTGATGCTCGGCGAATCATCCCCGCAAGTGATCGCCTTCATTCTGGAGCAGGAAAACCACTACGTCGCCCCGGCGTTCCGCCAGCTCGACGAAGTCGCCGACCCGTTCATTGCGTACCGGGAAATGAGCGAAACAGCGCTGCCGGAAGGCTTCTCGCTGGAGCGAATGCTGGCCGATGAGCACCGCTGGGCAAACAACCAGGTCGCCTACGTACGCGGTCTGCTGGCCGAGTTCCGAACCCTGGCCGAGTTGACCCTGGCCCATTGCGCTAACGCCTGAACCTGACGTGCCGACCGGCACTGCCTACCCAATAACGCCTGGAGAACAATAATGACATCCCAAGACAAGGCCAAATGGCTCAGATTCCTGATTCTCATCCTCGGTGGCGGCACCATCTACAAGCTGGCGAATCTCAAAGACGCCTTCTACATCCCCATGCAAGAATTCATGGGGCTGTCCCACACTGAAATCGGCGTGCTGCTGAGCGCCAACGCCATCATCGCCACTGCGCTGTTCGTGGTGGGCGGCATGCTTGCCGACCGGTACGACACGCGCAAGCTGATCCCCCTTGGCTTGATCGGTACCGGCGGCCTCGGGCTTTACCTGGCGACCTTCCCGCCCTTCAGCAATCTGCTGGTGGTGTTCTGCCTGCTGGCCGTGTGTGCCGACTGCCTCTTTTGGCCTTCGCTGCTCAAAGCCATCCGCAACCTTGGCGACGATAAGGAACAGGGTCGCCTGTTCGGCCTGCTCGAAGGCGGGCGTGGCGTCATCGATACCCTGGTCGCCTTCTCTGCGCTGGGCGTCTTCGTCGCCATGGGCTCCGGTGAAAACGGTCTGAAATCGGCGATCCTGTTCTACTCGGTCATCGACATTCTTGCCGGTACCCTGACCTGGCTGCTGCTCAAGAGCGGCAAAACTCAGTCGACCGCCAAGCCGAAGAACGGGTTGTCGAACCTGTTCGAGGCCATCAAGGTACCGGGCATCTGGCTGGTCAGCCTCAACGTGTTCATGGTCTACATCGTGTACTGCGGCCTGACCTATTTCATTCCCTACCTTAAGGAAATGTACGAGCTGCCCGTGGCCCTGGTGGGCGCCTACGGCATCATCAACCAGTACTTCCTCAAGATCCTGGGTGGCCCTGCCGGTGGCTTCATTGCCGACAAACAGTTCAAGAGTTCCAGCCGCTATCTGAAGTGGGCATTCCTGGCGTTGTTGCCGCTGATGGGTGTCATCATGCTCATCCCGAAAAGCCCGGATTTCATCTACGCAGGCATGGCGGCCACCCTCTCCTTCGCGCTGATTGTCTTTTCCATGCGCGGCGTGTTCTGGGCACCCATGGGTGAAGTCGGCATTCCCCAGCACATCACCGGTTCAGCCTTCGGAATCGGTTGCCTGATCGGCTATGCGCCGGGCATGTTCGCCTACGTCATCTATGGCGCCATCCTTGATCACTTCCCGGGTCAGCAGGGCTACAACTACGTGTTCTCGTTGATGAGCGTATTGGCCATTGTCGGGTTCATGGTGTCCAGCCTGCTGTATCAAGCGGTCCGCAAAAACGCCACGATCACTGGCAAAGTCAGCGCCGCGCAAGCCTGAACATAGACGGTGCATGCAGTGCGGCGGTAACCGGGGTCTCTCGGTTACCGCCGCACTGTGCTGCCATCAAAAGGCGAAATCGGCCTCGTCCATGGCCATCAGGCAATGGGCTCCGCCCCGCAGGCTTTCGCGGTGGCCACTGGCACGGGGCAGCACCCGGCGCCAGTAGAAATCCGCCGCTTGCAGCTTGGCCCGATAGAACCCGGGTTCGTCGGTACCAGCATCCAGTGCCGCTTGGGCACGCACAGCCGCCTGTAACCACAGCCCGCCCACCAGCACGTAAGCGCTGTACGCCAGGAAGTCCACCGACATGGCGCCGATTTCCTGCACATCACGCCGACACGCCTCGACCACCTCGGTACCCAGTTCACGCCACTCGGCGAGACGCTGCTGCATTGCCTCGGCCATTTGCCTCAGCGCTGCTTGCGAGCCGGCCGCGTTGACATGCACGGCCAGCTCATCGATCAAGGCGCCCAGTTCCGTTGCGCCGTCGCCCAGCACCTTGCGCCGCAGCAGATCCAGCGCCTGGATACCGTTGGTACCTTCGTATAGCTGAGTGATGCGGCTGTCACGCATCAACTGCTCCATACCCCACTCGCGGATGTAACCGTGGCCGCCGTACAACTGAACGCCCAGGCTGGCGACTTCCTGGCCGACGTCGGTAAAGAAGGCCTTGACGATCGGAATCAGCAGCGCTGCCCGACGACTCGCCTTCTGGCGAGCCTCGGGTTGTGGGTCGCCGTGTTCCAGATCCAGTTGCAGGGCGGTGTAGGCCGCGAGCAAGCGGCAGCCTTCGCTCAAGGTTTTTTGCGTCAGCAGCATGCGCCGAACATCGGGGTGCACGATGATCGGGTCGGCGCTCTTGTCCGGCGCCACCGGGCCGCTGATGGCCCGCGATTGCAGGCGCTCACGGGCATAAGCGAGGCCACCCTGGAAGGCGGCCTCGGCGATGCCCAGCCCCTGCAAACCAACCTGGAAGCGTGCATCGTTCATCATGGTGAACATACAGGCCAGCCCCTGATTCGCTTCACCGATCAACCAGCCTTGTGCGCCGTCGAAGTTCATCACGCAGGTAGACGCGCCCTTGATGCCCATCTTGTGTTCCAGTGCGCCACAGCTCAGCGAATTGCGCGGCCCCGGAGTTCCATCGGCAGCGGCAATGAACTTGGGAACCAGGAACAGGCTGATGCCCTTCACCCCGGCCGGTGCATCCGGCAAACGGGCAAGGACCAGATGAACGATGTTGGCGGTCAGGTCCTGCTCGCCACCACTGATGAAAATCTTGCTGCCGCTGACCTGATAGCTGCCGTCGGCTTGAGGTTGGGCACGGGTTCGCAGCAGGGCAAGGTCGGTACCGGCCTGGGGCTCGGTGAGGCACATGGTACCGGACCATTCACCGCTGACCATTTTCTCCAGGTAAGCCTGTTTGAGCGCCTCGCTGCCATGGCGATGCAGAGCCAGCACCGCGCCTTCGGTGAGGCCGGAATAAATGCGAAACGACAACGAGGCGGTCATCAGCATTTCGTGGAAGCTGGCCGAAATCAGCTGCGGGAAACCCTGGCCGGCGAACTCCAGCGGTCCTGTCATGCTCGCCCAGCCGTTATCAACGTACTGCCGGTAGGCGTCGCGAAATCCCTGGGGCGTTGTGACGTGGCCGTCGATCAATTGACAGCCCTGCTCGTCACTGTTGCGGTTCAGCGGCGAGACCACTTCGGCGGCGAAGCGGGCGGCTTCTTCGAGGACGCCGTCGATGGTTTCCCGGTCCAGCCCATTGTTCAACCGCGCGCAATGGCCGCTGACATCGAACAGTTCGTGCAGCACAAAACGCATGTCTCGCAGGGGAGCTTGATAATTCATGTCGGCCTCATGGGTTGGCGCAGCGGAAAAGATTGCCGCCACCCTAAGCAGGCGCCTACTATTTTTGAAATTTCATTTTTATATGCTTGGTATTTGTAATTTGAATTTAAAAAGCTTCGATCTGAATTTGCTCCGCGTCCTCGATATGCTGCTGCGCGAACAGAACGTGTCGCGAGCGGCCGAGCGCCTGGCCCTCAGCCAACCCACCGTCAGCAATGCCCTCGCCCGCCTGCGTTCATTGTTCGACGACCCCTTGCTGGTGCGGGTTGGCCGCCACATGCAACCCACCTCCCGGGCGCTGGCGCTTGAGGGGCCGATTCGCGCGGCCTTGCAACAGATCGAACAGACACTCAATGCCGGGGAAACCTTCGACCCACGCCTGAGCCAGCAACAGGTGCGCATCGCCCTGACCGACTTTGTCGAACAGCTGTGCATGCCGCCCTTGCTGGCACGCCTGGGAGAGCTGGCGCCAAACCTGCGTATCGACGTTGCTCACCTGGCCCCCAGTCTTCCTGCCGAGCTGCTGGATCGGGGTGAACTGGACATGGTTCTGGGACGCTTCGAAGAAGTGCCAGCGCGTTTCACCCGCCGGACCTGGCACAGCGAAACCCTGCGGCTGGCCGTGCGCAAGCAGCATCCGCTGGCACACGACACACTCACACTGGATGACTTTCTGGGGCTGCGCCATCTCTGGGTGAGTGGCGGCCAGTCGCGCGGCATGGTCGACCAATGGCTGGGCAAGCAAGGCCTGTCGCGCAAAATCGTCTACACCACGCCCAACTACCTGCAGGCGGCGCACCTGGTCGCCCATTCCGACTTGAGCGTCGTCCTGCCGACCCAATTGGCCAATCAATTCGCGCAGTTGCTACCGCTACAGGTGTTCGAACTGCCATTCGACGTCGGCTCGTTCCACCTCGAACTGGTGTATCTGGCGCAACGCCAACATGAGCCGGCGCTGGCGTGGCTGATCGAGCAAATCCTGGCGGTGCGGCTGGCTTGAACGGACGCCCGGCATAACGCCTTGCCTGAGCCAACGCCTGGGGTTTGCCGAAGTGATTTTTCGGTTGCGCCAGACAACACCAGGAACAACGTCAAGAGCGACGAATTTCCAACGTAGCGCGTAACCCTCCAGGGCTGCGGTTCTCCAGTTTGATCTGCCCGCCAAAGCGATCGGCAATGGCCTTGACGATAGTCAGCCCCAACCCTGCACCCTGATGATTTCCGCTGCTGTAGAAACGCTCGAAAAGCCGTTCACGATCCTGCTCATTGATGCCCGGCCCCTCATCTTCGACAGTCAGTTCGTAGCTATTTTCCTTTTCTACGAGCCTGACGGTGATCACTCCGTGCCGGGGAGAGAAATTCGCCGCATTGGTCACCAGGTTGTTCAAGGCAATATCGATCGCAGCGGGGTCGACTCTGGCAAGACTGATGTCGTCCCTGACATCAAAAACCAGCTCAAGCCCCTTGCTCAGTAGCCAGGGCGTCAACTGAACCAGGCTTTCGCGAACGGTGCTGGCCAGATCAATAGGCACAGGCGCTTTAGTCCCTGCTGTAGGTTCTATACGAGCCATCGTCAGCAATTGGTTAACCAGTCGGCTGGTACGGTCCACGCCGGCAATCAAGAATTCGAGCGATGCGCGACGATCCGCTTCACTCCCCGCCGCCATCAGGTTTTCAGCGTGGATCCTGAGCACGGCCAGTGGTGTACGCATTTCGTGGGCGGCGTCGGCGATAAAGCGTCGCTCGCGCCCCATGACGTCCTGAATTTGCGCGAGCATACGATTGAGGGCGGCCTGCATGGGCTCAAGCTCAGTGGGTAGCGGCGTCAATTGCAAGGGTTCGAGTGAACCGGGATGTCGGGCCCGCAGCGTTGCAGCCATATTGACCAGTGGCTTGAGTCCCCAGCCGATGGCCAGCCAGATCATGGCGGCCAGCAACAAGCTCCCCAGGATATTGGGCCACAGTGTGTGGCGTACGATGCGGTCCACCAAGTCCATTCGCACGTCGTCCCGTTCGCCCACCCAGATGCGCAGGTTGTTCTCCTTGTCTACAAGCAGGAAGGCACGCCAATGCCGGTTGTTCAGGTCGACTACATCGCTGAAACCTGGTGTGACCGCGGGTGTGCTGAAGGACGGAGAACTGGCCGTATGTACCAGCACTTCGTTCCTGGCGTTCCAGACCTGAAACGCAATTTTCGTTTCATACGGATGCCCCTCGCCCCCGGGCGTCGCCTCGTTCAGGGCCTGGTTGAAAGCCTTGTACAGATCCGCGTGTTCCTTGCTCACCATGGGCATACGCATGACGCCTTGTAGCAGGCGAGCGTTCTGGGCCAGATGGGCATCATAGACTTCGGCGATTTCGTGGTTGCTGTCGTGCAGATTCAACACACTGATCACGGCCAGGCCAGCGAGCATCAGGCCGATGATCAGGACCAGGGTCCGACGCCGGATAGAGCTCATCGACGCTCCTCCACCAAGTAGCCGATACCACGGACGGTGCGGATCAGATCGGTGGAGAACTTCTTGCGCAGGTGATGGATGTGCACTTCCAGGGTGTTGCTTTCGGCCTCCTCGTTCCAGCCGTACAGCAACTGCATCAAATGATCGCGAGTCATTACCCGACCCGGTGGCGAGAGCAGTTCGTGGAGCAACTGGTACTCCTTAGGTGTCAGGGCCACTGGCTCGCCTTTGTAGCTGACTTGCTGGGTGCCGGGGTTCAGGCTGATACCTGCGTGCTCGATCAGCGATTGTCCACGCCCGGCACTGCGACGAAGCAACGCACGTATGCGCGCCTTCAATTCTGCCAGGTCGAAAGGCTTGATCAGGTAGTCATCGGCGCCGGCATCCAGACCGGCGATACGGTCTTCGGTGGCATCGCGCGCGGTCAGGATCAACACCGGCAGATTGGAACCGCTGTCACGCAAGCGCCTGAGCACTTCGAGACCGTCCATGCGTGGCAGGCCAAGGTCGAGCACCGCCAGATCGAAGATTTCACTGCGCAGCGAGTGCAAGGCGCTGTTGCCGTCCTGCAACCAGTCGACGGTATAACCTTCCCGGCTGAGGGCCTGATGAATACCCTCGCCGAGCGCCACGTCATCCTCTATGAGTAATAAGCGCACAGGGTCTCCTGTCAGCCGAGTTTCTTGTTCACATCCACCAACAGCGTCTCGATCTCCTTGCGGCGCCCGGCGTCAGCGCTCTCGCGGCCAGGTCGAGGCGCAGCCTGCAAGGCTTTTTGCAGCGCTGCCCTGGCTTCAACATAACGCTTCTGACGGTAGAGGTGATCGCCCCAGAAGTACAGGCTGTCGATGCCGTTGGGGTTCATTTGCAATGCCAGCTTGAGCAACTGTTCGGCCTTGTCCGAATCGCCGAAACCGATGGGCCAGCCCGGTACGCGGTCATAGAGAGCCCCCAGACTGGTATAGGCTGAGCCTTGCAGGGCCTTGGGGTCCAGGGTCAAGGCTGTTTCCAGATCGGCTTTCGCATCCTTGACCTTGCTCAGCGCACCCAGCCCACCC
>NZ_JAHBDG010000027.1:0-67579 GCF_019956305.1 Pseudomonas sp. BF-B-30
GGCGGTATATCAGTAGACATATGTATTGCCTGACACACCGCCTTCGCGAGCAAGCCCGCTCCCACAAGGGGGATGTGTTGTTTTTGATAGGCAAAAAAAAGCCCCGCGACCGAATGAGACGCAGGGCAAGGAAATTGGTTGGTTGCGGCCAACCAAAGGAGCGCTTTAAAAACCGTACTACTTGCTCGCGACCGTCTCCGGCTGCCAGCCGCCACCGAGGGCCTTGTAGATCGCGACGATGCCGCGATACAGATCAACCTCGGCCTGGGCCTGGGTATCTTCGGCCGCCAGGCGTTCACGCTGGGCGTCGAGCAGTACGAGGAAATCGGACGTGCCTTCGCGGTAGCGGATTTGCGCCAGGTCGGCAGCCGAGCGGCTGGACTCGCTCTGGCGAATCAGCGAGATCAGGCGCTGTTGGCGTTTGCCGTAGTCGCTGAAAGCGTTTTCCGATTCTTCCAGGGCCAGCAACACTTGCTGCTCGTAAGTCGCCAGGGCGCCTTCGGCATCGGCGTCGGCGCCACGTATGCGGGCTTTTACGCTACCCAGGTCAAACGCGGCCCAGGTGATGCTCGGGCCCAGCGCCCAGGCGTTGGCCGCCGAAGAACCGATCTGCGAACCACGTCCGGCAGTCCAGCCGAGGAAGCCGCTGAGGCTGACCCGCGGGAACAGATCCGCCTTGGCCACGCCGATACGCGCGGTGGCCGAGGCCAGTTGGCGTTCGGCACTGCGAATGTCCGGACGGCGTTGCAGCAGTTCACCCGGATCGCCGATCGGCAGGGCCTTGGCAATCGCCGGCAAGTCTTTCGGGCTCAGGTCCACGGTCAGCTTGTCCGGACGCTCACCCAGCAGGGTGGCGATACGGTTTTTCTGCCGAACCTGTTCGGCCTGCAGCTGCGGCACGCTGGCCTCAACCGACGCCAGTCGCGCATCGGCGCGCTCCACATCGAGCTGGTCGCCGACGCCGGCATCACGCAGGCTGATGGTGATCTTGCGCGACTCCTGCTGGTTCTCCAGGTTGGCCAGGGCGATTTTCTCCCGCAACTGCGCACCGCGCAGTTGCCCGTAGGAGTCCACCAGTTCGGCAATCATGGTGACTTGCAGTTGGTACAAATCGGCCTCGAATGCCTGTTGCTCGGCGTTGGCCGACTCCAGGTTGCGCTGGATGCGACCGAACAAGTCAATCTCCCAGGCCATGTCCAGGCCCAGGTCGTAGCGTTCGCTGTTGACCCGGTCGGTGGTCTGGCCCGGAATCTGGCCTTTGCCCAGGTCACTGCTGACGCGGCTGGTGATGGTCGGCATGGCGTCGTTGCTGACGTCATCGCGGATCGCCCGCGCCGCTTTCCAGCGGGCGAAGGCGACGCGCAGATCACGGTTGCCTTGCAGGGATTGCGTCACCAGCTGGTTGAGGGTCGGGTCTTCGAACTGCTGCCACCAGATGCCTTCGAAACGCGAACGGTCAAAGTTCTTCTGGCCGGCGGCGCCATCGGTGGCGGCCGTGATGTTGGCCGCCTCGGTGGTTGGCGTCTTGTAGTCCGGGCCCACGGCACAGGCACCCAGGGCCAGTACCAGCAGGCTCGGCAGGAAGGCTTTCAAACTCATCAGTGCGACTCCAGCTTCAGGGTGGCCTTGGCAGCTTTGCGTGCCTGGCCGCGCTCGACAAAGTTACGGATCAGTACGTAGAACACCGGCGTCAGCAACAGACCGAAGAAGGTCACCCCAAGCATCCCGGAGAACACCGCGACACCCATGGCGTGGCGCATTTCGGCACCGGCGCCGCTGGAGAACACCAGGGGTACCACACCCATGATGAACGCGAAGGAAGTCATCAGGATCGGCCGCAGACGCAGACGGCACGCTTCCAGGACCGCCGCCAGCGGGCTCAAGCCTTCCTCCTGTTTGTCCTTGGCGAACTCGACGATCAGGATCGCGTTCTTGCAGGCAAGCCCCACCAATACGATCAAACCGATCTGGGTAAAGATGTTGTTGTCACCGCCGGAGGCGATTACACCGGTGATGGCCGACAGCAGGGTCATCGGTACGATCAGGATCACCGCCAGTGGCAGGCTCCAGCTTTCGTATTGAGCCGCCAGTACCAGGAACGCCAGCAGCACACAGAGCGGGAACACGAACAGTGCGGTGTTACCGGACAGGATCTGCTGGTAGGTCAGGTCGGTCCATTCGTAGGTCATGCCGTTGGGCAGTTCTTCCTTGAGCAGTTTCTCGATGGCTTTTTCGGCCTGGCCGGAGCTGTAGCCGGGGGCTGCCGCACCGTTGATTTCAGCGGTGATGAAGCCGTTGTAGTGCATCACGCGGTCCGGGCCCGAGGTGTCGCTGACCTTGATGAAGGTCGCCAGCGGGATCATCTCGCCCTTGTTGTTACGCACTTTCAGCTGGCCGATCTGGTCGGATTCGAGGCGGAACTGCTGCTCGGCCTGAACGTTGACCTGATAGGTGCGACCAAAGCGGTTGAAGTCGTTGGCATACAGCGAACCCAGATAGATCTGCAGGGTGTCGAAGATGTCGCTGACGGCCACGCCGTGGGTCTTGGCTTTTTCCCGGTCGATGGCGGCATCGACCTGGGGCACGTTCACGGTGTAGCTGGTGAACAGGCCGGCCAGTTCCGGCACGTTGTGGCTCTTGTTGATGATGTTCATGGTTTCCTTGTACAGCTCTTCGTAGCCCAGGTTGCCCCGGTCTTCGATCTGCAGGCGGAAACCACCGATGGTGCCCAGGCCTTGTACCGGCGGCGGCGGGAAGATCGCCATATAGGCTTCCTGGATATTCGCGTACTGGCCGTTCAAGGCACCGGCAATCGCACCGGCGGACATGCTCGGGTCTTTACGTTCGTCGAACGGTTTGAGGGTCACGAACACGATGCCGGCGTTCGGACTGTTGGTGAAACCGTTGATCGACAGGCCCGGGAAGGCCACGGCGCTTTCCACGCCGGGCTGTTTCAGCGCCAGCTCGGACATGCGCTTGATCACGTCTTCGGTACGGTCCAGGCTCGAGGCATCCGGCAATTGCGCGAAGGCCACCAGGTATTGCTTGTCCTGGCCGGGGACGAAACCGGTCGGGGTGCTGGAGAAACCGAAGAAGGTCAGGACCATCAGGCCGGCGTACAGCAGCAGGGCGATACCGCTTGAGCGGATCACGCGGGCAACGGTGCCGACATAACCATGGCTGGCCTTTTCAAAGAAGCGGTTGAACGGACGGAACAGCCAGCCACCGAAAATCTTGTCCAGCACCTTGGAGAAACGGTCCTTCGGCGCGTCATGGCCCTTGAGCAATACCGCGGCCAGCGCCGGCGACAGGGTCAGGGAGTTGAAGGCCGAGATCACCGTGGAAATCGCGATGGTCAGGGCGAACTGTTTGTAGAACTGGCCGGTCAGGCCGGAAATGAACGCCGCCGGAACGAATACCGCACACAGCACCAGCGCCGTGGCGATGATCGGGCCGGTTACCTCGCCCATGGCTTTTTTGGTCGCTTCAACCGGGGTCAATCCTAGTTCGATGTTCCGCTCGACGTTCTCCACCACCACGATGGCGTCGTCCACCACGATACCGATCGCCAATACCAGGCCGAACAGCGACAGGGCGTTGAGCGAGAAGCCAAACAGATGCATCACGGCAAAGGTACCGATCAGCGATACCGGCACAGCGACCAGCGGAATGATCGACGCGCGCCAGGTTTGCAGGAACAGGATCACCACGAGTACTACGAGGATCAGTGCTTCAAAGAGGGTGTGAACCACCGCCTCGATGGAGCCGCGCACGAAGATCGTCGGGTCATAGACGATGCTGAAGTCCATGCCTTCGGGGAAGCTCTTCTTCAGTTCGGCCATTTTCGACCGCACTTCGTTGGAGATTTCGATGGCGTTGGAACCCGGACGCTGGAAGATCGGGATCGCCACCGCCGGCTGGTTGTTCAGCAACGAACGCAAGGCGTACTGGCTGGAGCCCAGCTCGACGCGAGCGATGTCTTTGAGGCGAGTGATTTCACCGTTGTCGCCAGAGCGAATGATGATGTTCTCGAACTCTTCCTCGGAAACCAGACGGCCCTGGGTGTTGACCGACAACTGGAAGGCCGTGGCATTCGGTGCAGGCGGCGCACCCAAGGCACCGGCCGCCACTTGACGGTTCTGCTCACGAATCGCCGTGACCACATCGGTGGCGGTCAGGTTGCGCGAAGCGGTCTTGTTCGGGTCGAGCCAGACACGCAGGGAGTAATCGCCCATGCCAAACAACTGCACATCGCCAACGCCACCCAGACGCGCCAGCTCATCCTTGATGTTGAGCAAGGCGTAGTTGGACAGGTAGAGCATGTCGTAGCGTTTGTCCGGCGAGGTCAAGTGCACAACCATGGTCAGGTCGGGCGAAGCCTTGTCCACGGTGATACCGATGCGTGTCACTTCCTCGGGAAGTTTTGGCTCGGTCCGCGTCACACGGTTCTGCACCTGCACCTGTGCGTTGTCCAGGTCAGTGCCCAGGGCAAAGGTGATGGTCAGGGTGATCTTGCCGTCAGCGGTGGACTGCGAGGACATGTACAGCATGTTCTCGACACCGGTGATGGCTTGCTCCAGTGGAGCGGCCACGGTTTCACCGATGACTTTTGGGTTGGCACCCGGGAAGTTGGCACGAACCACAACGGTCGGCGGTACCACTTCCGGGTATTCGCTGATCGGCAGCTGGAACAGCGAGATGGCGCCGGCGATCAGGATCAGCAGCGAAAGCACCGCTGCAAAGATCGGCCGTGAAATGAAGAATTGGGAAAAATTCATCGTAAAAATCCCTTAACCGCGTGGGGTCGTGGCAGCCAGTTTCACAGCCGTGCCCGGCGTAACCCTGGCAGGCGCGACTTGGGGCAGGTTGCTGGCTTCCAGCGCTTGGCGTTGTTGTGCGAGTGCCGCGAGGGTTTGTTCGCTGGCCATCGGAATCACTTCAGGGGTGACCGGTGAGCCAGGACGTACCCGTTGCAGGCCCTTGACGATGATGGTGTCGTCCTTGTTCAGGCCATTGCGCACAATGCGCAGACCTTCGATCTTCGGACCCAGCTCCACCGCGCGGTAGGCGGTCTTGTTGTCGGCATCCATCACCAGCACGAACTTCTTGCCCAGGTCGGTGCCGACCGCTTCGTCATTGATCAGCATGGCGCTGTAAGTGCCGCTGCCCACCAGTTTCAGGCGTGCATACAGGCCCGGGGTGTAGCTGCCATCGCTGTTGTCGAACACGGCGCGCCCACGAATGGTGCCGGTCTTCGGGTTGACCTGGTTGTCGACGAAGTTCATCACGCCCTGGTGCGGGTTGCCGTCCTCGTTGGACAGGCCCATGTAGACCGGGGTGGTGGCGCCGCGCTTGCCCTGGCGAGCGAGCTCGGTGTACTTGAGGAACACACGCTCGTCCGCGTCGAAGTAGGCGTACACCTTGTCAGTAGAGACCACGCTGGTCAGCGGGGTGGTGTCGGCAGTCACCAGGTTGCCGGCGGTGATTTCCGCACGGCTGACGCGGCCGCTGATTGGAGCAGTCACACGAGTAAAGCTCAGGTTCAGCCTGGCCAGATCCAGCTGCGCTTGCAGGGCGCCGACCGCGGCGCGGGCTTCCTGGGCGGCGCTGGTCCGCGAGTCGGCCAGTTCGGCGGAAATCGCGTTGCTGGTGCGCAGACGCTCACCACGCTGGGCTTCGTTTTCGCTGCGGGTGGCATTGGCGCGCGATTGTGCAACCAGTGCTTCGAGGCGGCGGACCTCAGCCTGGAACGGACGCGGGTCGATCTGGAACAGCAGGTCGCCTTTCTTGACCAGGGCGCCTTCCGTGAACGCCACTTCATCGATCTGGCCGGAGACCCGTGGACGAATCTCGACGGTTTCCGGCGCTTCGAGACGGCCGGTGAACTCGTCCCATTCGTTGACCGGCTGTTCCAGCACCTTGGCCACGCTGACCTTGGCCGCTGGCATGCTGGCGGCGGTTTCCGGGGCCTTGCCGCAAGCGCTGATCACCACTACGGCCAACAAAGCCAACGGGAAGCGCAAATGTTTGAGTGACTGTTCCATGGATGCATCCGCCAATGTGTTGAGATTGGCGAATGATGCGCGGCGGGTTTGTATCTCACGAATCGAATGGGGCGAAGGTAACTATCATCCGGAATGATATAAGACCCAAGCCAGCCCTCTAGCCTGCGCCTTGTGTTCGGTCGTCATCAACTGGATTGATGACAATTGTGTGTTGCATTGGATGCAATAGTCAGATCTGGAACCGTGTTGCGGCCATCGCGAGCAAGCTCGCTCCCACATTGGATCTTCGTTGTTCCCAAATCCCTGTGGGAGCGAGCCTTGCCCGCGAAGAGGCCAGCAGCCCTCATGCAAAATCCGGATCAGGCCAAGCTGTCCGGATCCCCAAAGAACATCTGAATCCGCGACCGCAACCAACGCTCCCCCGGATCATTATCCTGGGATCCGCGCCACGCCATGTGCAACTCGAAACTGCGCACCGGCAACGGCGGATCTTCGGCCCGCACACCGCCAGCGGCAGTCAGCGCATCGGCCGTGTAGTCCGGCACCGTCGCGACGATGTCGGTGCCCGCGAGCAGGGTGCTCAACCCGTTGAACTGCGGAACGGCGAGCACCACATGCCGTTTGCGCCCGAGCTTTTCCAGCTCTTCATCGATGAAGCCGCTGAGGTCGCCAGCGAACGACACCAGTGCATGGGGGCGAGCGCAGTAATCATCCAGGCTCAACGGCCCCGGCACGGTGTCGGCGCGCAACAGCTTCGGTTGGCTGCGACGCAGTACCTTGCGTTTGGCGTTGGCCGGCAGGTCGGTGGTGTAACTGACACCGATGGATATCTCACCGGATGCCAGCAACCCCGGCATCAGGATGTAGTTGACCCGACGTATCACCAGCACAATCCCCGGCGATTCGGCACGCAGGCGCTTGAGCAGCATTGGCAGCAAGGCGAACTCGACGTCGTCCGAAAGGCCGATGCGGAACACGGCAGTACTTGTGGCAGGATCGAACTCGGCCGCACGGCTGACCGCGGTGGAAATCGAATCCAGTGCCGGGGAGAGCAGGGCGAAGATCTCGACCGCCCTGGCGGACGGTTCCATGCTGCGGCCGGTACGCACAAACAAGGGGTCATCGAACAGGCCGCGCAGGCGCGAGAGCGCCGCACTGATGGCTGGCTGGCCGAGGAACAGTTTTTCCGCAGCACGGGTCACGCTGCGTTCGTGCATCAATGTTTCGAAAACGATCAACAGGTTCAGGTCGACACGACGCAGGTCATTACGATTCATCTGGAGTCCTGGCAGAGTCAGCAAGCTTGACGTGGGCGGCCATATGAGAACAATGGCCAGCAGGAATATTACGGGGAAAGACTGGTACTCTGCACCGGGTAATTCAGTTTTTCCTACATAGGCTGCTTCGGTTTCTTACGACATTTGACGATGTTGCCGCCGCTGCGGAATCAATGACAGGCATGTCGACTATTAATAGCCACAGATAGTGTTGGGTTGAAAGCCCGGCTAGAGTTCATGGCATTAGAGGTTTATTTGGCGAGGTTTGCGATGTCCCGCACGATACGTTTTCACAAGTTTGGTCCAGCCGAGGTGCTCAAATGCGAAGAGCATGCGACGGCTCTGCCTGCACCGGGCGAAGTGCAGGTGCGCGTCGAGGCGATTGGCATCAGTTGGTATGACACTCTCTGGCGTCAGAACCTGGCCCCGTCCCATGCCCGACTGCCTTCAGGCCTTGGCCAGGAGATGGCCGGTATCGTCACCGCTGTCGGTGATGGCGTCGATGACCTGGAGGTCGGTGACAAGGTCGCCAGCTTTCCGGCCCAAAGCCCGAACGACTACCCGGTCTACGGCGAGCAGATCGTTCTGCCGCGCTCGGCAGTCACCCGTTATCCGGATGTGCTTAGCCCGATTGAAGCGAGCGTGCACTACACGCCGTTGTTGATCGCCTATTTCGCCTATGCCGATCTGGCACGGGTCAAGCCCGGGCAATTTGCTCTGGTGACCGACGCGAGTCATTGCGCCGGACCTTCGTTCGTACAACTGGGCAAGGCCTTGGGTGTTCGAGTGATCGCCGCGACCAAGACCGAGGAGGAACGTGAATACCTGCTGTCGCTGGGTGCCGAGAAAGTGATCGTCACCGAGGAAGAAGATCTGCTGATGCGGATCAACAAAATCACCGATAACCGTGGCGTAGATGTGGTGTTCGATGGTTTGGGCGGTCCGCAGATGTCGTTGCTGGGCGATGTGCTGGCGCCTCGCGGCAGCCTGGTGCTGTACGGCCTGCAAGGTGGCAACCAGACACCTTTCCCGGCCTGCGCAGCGTTCCAGAAGAACATTCAGTTCTTCGTGCACTGCATCGGCAACTTCACGGGCAAGCCGGAACTGGGCATCACCCAGGACCAGGCCGCACTGCAACGTGCCTTGCGCGACATCAATCAGTTGACCGCCGACCGCGTTCTGCTGCCGCTCAAGACTCGGGTCTTCCCGTTTGCCGAGTTTGTCGAAGCACACCGCTACATGGACGAATGCCCGTGTCGCGAACGGGTCGCGCTGCAGGTCGAGCCGGCGTAGCACTTACAGTCCTCCCAAGAGTCCGTGCCACACGGACTCTTTCGTTTGAGCCCCCCGAAAGCCGTCGACCCGCAGGCCGGTCCAGCAACTGAACTGGTTTTTGCCCGTAATCTGTAGCTTCTAATCAGCCACTAAGCCCTGATAATTGAATGATTACTTTCATCTCAAGGAATGAGTCATGGCCGGGTGTCAGGCTGAAACTTTTCAATGTGCGCCATCGGTGCAAATCTCCAAATTAGTTGGCCGTTGGCTAGTTGCCAAAAAGACAGCTGCAACTTCCTTCCTTGTTTCTTGTATTAAGTGTCTGTGGGACTTTGTCGGATATTTCCTAGGACTCCGGTTTCAAATCAGCAAACCCTTGCCAGCAGGGCGCTCCAGCCTCACCTCTGTCGTTAAGTCGAGGGGGTGTTGCGATCGTTTCAAATGATTTCAAGAAAATTCAAGTGTTAGCATTTGGCAATAAAGTCCATGACTCCATTCGCGCCGACAGTCCAACGGGATTTGCTGTCTGCACGATATTGAACTTACGAGTATCAGGTAAATAAAGATGACCAGCATCCATGACCAAGCGATGAACTATGTCTATCAACAAGTGCTGCAGCGATTGCTGGGTTTTTTCTCCCGTGCCGAACGCACTGCATTGCAATTGTTGATTCAGCGCCTGGCAGTAGCCGCCGGGGGCATGGAGCACATTGGCGATTACAAGGTGTTGGCGATCCAGTCCGGGGCCCGAGACAACTGCTACACCCTGGCTTTGTTGCGTGCTGCACAGTTGACCATCGCCACGCGGACGCCGGCGACATTCCAGTTGCGCATCGCCTCGTTACGGTTGAACGGCACAAGCGGCGCGGCCGTGGAAAACATGCACCGGACCAACAGCGCATTGTTTGTCTATGACGATCCTCGGGTCGAGGTACTGATGGTCGATGATCGGGAAGTCTTGCCGTTCAACCACCTGACGCCGATCTCCGACGCCGGCCGCGAGTCCAGCCGCCTGAACCTGCTGCTGATCGGCCATCGCCGGGAGTGGCGCGGCGGGTTCGACCTTTGGGATGACGGTTATCTGGCCACGGGAGAGTTCTACGGACAAATCGCTCGCTGGGACGGCGGTGTCGACGCCTTGCTCATCAGTGACACGCCGCGTCAGCAAAAGCAGTTCATCGACGGCTTGAGGCGCGCCGCCACCAAGGCAGGGCTCAAGCCTTCGCCTGCGGGCGAGCCGGGTTATGCGGGGTTGTTTGCATTGCTCGATGAACTGGGCAGCGACTGTTATCACGGGTTCTACGCCGATTACGGCCAGGCCCGGTGGCGTCCGCAAGAGCGCTTCGAAACCTGCCGTCGTACGGCCTGCATCGACATTCACGACCTGCTGGTCAGCAACCTGGAAGAGCGTTGGCCATTGTTGACGGAATTTCTCGGGTTCCAGCCTGACGAACTGTCCGCGCAGATCAGCGACAACGAATTCGTCAGCCCGTCGATCACGGCGCACGTCCGAGGGTTGCATGCGTGCTTCGTACAGAATCGCAATTACGAATCCGGTGTTGCGCAATACCTGCAACGGGCCTTGGTGATGATGCGCCGCAAGCACTTGGCCGAGCGATTGTGCGAGCAGGCCATCGAGGTCTTCGGCAATCCGGCGACACTGGTCGAACTGCGCGCCCGAGCGGCGGCCGAGGCACAAAAGAACCTGGGCCTGAGCGAAGCACAACTGGTGTGCCTGCTGTTTGCGCCCTTTACCGAAAAAGGTGCGGGGCTCGAGCGTTTTCTGCGTCAGTGCCATCCGGGCATGCTAGTGGCCATGCCCGAGTTGCACAAGGCCATGCAGGGGCATCCGGTCGCCGAACAGATCATGCAATGGATGATTGATGTCAGCGGATTGCCCGTCAGCCTGATTGGCCGGCTTTACTGCATGGAGTGGACGCCCGCAGACGCTGGCGGGGCGGCTGAAGCAATCATCCCGAGGGCCGTGTCGCAAAATGCGCTGGACGATCCTGATGCTGACAGCACGTTGGTGGATGAATGGTCAGCGGGTCACTGAACGTGGGTGGATTTTCAGTCAATGCAAATGGCCTTCGCCGATGAAAGGTCCACGAGAAACGGATTTCGCCTATCAAGCGGTTTATCGATACCTGGTCAGCCTGATCAACGAGTCTGAAGGGGATTCGCGCATCCGCCTGCCGTCGCTGCGGCACCTGGCTGAGCGTCTGAATGTGTCGATCTCGACCATTCAGTACGCCTATTCGCTGCTGGAGAAAGAAGGGCGGGTCTATTCGGTGGCCAAGTCCGGTTACTACGCATTGCCAGTGTCCGCAATCAACCTGCAGGACAGCGGCAGCGACCTGCTGGAAGCGGTCTACGTCAATGCCAGGCGCCCGGGGATGCTGGTCATGAGCGCCGATGAACCGGCGTTATTGCAGCCACTGGACAGCCCGTTGTTGCTGCTGGAGCGGGAGTTGCTGCGCCAGTATCCCCGCCAGCCGCAGTCGCCTTCGCAACCCTGCGGCGAACTCGAACTGCGTGCCGCCCTGGCAGCACGCTACACCACGTCTCCCATGCGTTACTGGCACGCCGATGATGTCTACATCGGCGCCGACCTGCGCGGTGTACTGGAAATCCTGATCGCCGTGCTGGGCTTGAAAGACGCCACGGTGGTGGTCGAATCGCCGTGCGACTGGACGATCCTGCGCTTGTTTCAAGCCGCCTGCGTGCGGGTGATCGAGTTGCCCGTGCAAGCCGATGCCTGTCTGGATCCGGAACGTCTTGAAATGCTGCTCGATACCGAACCGGTAAGGCTGGTGATGCTGTCATCGGCCCTGAACATGCCCCGTGGCAGCCTGGCGCCTGACCACAACAGGCAGGCCATTGCCCGGCTGTTGGCCGCGCATGACAGTTGGGTGCTGGAAAACGACTGTTATGGCGAACTCGGATTCGACTTGGGCACCCTGCGCTTTCGAGACTTGCTGGACCCTGAACGGCTGATGGTGTTTTCCACGTTCGAGAAAATCATCGGACCTGAAGCGCCTTACGGTTTTCTGCTTTCAAGGCATTTGAGCGCGGAGTTGCAACGGCACTTTCTGCTGCGGTCCTTCCGACTCTCGCCGATACGCCAGAAAGCCATTGCCCGTTTGTATAGCAGCGGTCGCATTGATCAACACCTGCTGGTGCTGCGGCGGCTGCTCAATGACCGCAAGAATCAAATGACCCTGTTGTTGCAGGAGCGATTGGGTGATGCCTTGCATTTCGTCGAGCCGCAAGGTGGTGCAACGATCTGGATGCGCTCGTTGCGTCGGGTCAATGTCCGTCGTGTGTTCCAGCGCCTGCTGGCGCATCAGGTGGTCATCGCGCCGGGCGAGCTGTTCAGCCTCCACGGTCTGCACGGGCAGCATCTGCGCCTGAGCCATACCTTCGGCGGCGATCACAACCTGGCGGCCGCGCTGGGATTGCTGGGGGATGCGCTGCGCCTGGAATCAATCGAGTGAGTGAGACAAAAAATAACAACTTCCACTGTGCTGGATCGATCCCATCGCCTTGCGGTCAAACTGCCAGTAAACTGCGACCCAATTCCTGAACCACTCTATTCCAGAGGTTTTGCATGACACTCAGTCCTTTTGCGGGTAAACCGGCACCGGCACAATTGTTGGTCGACATCCCGCGACTGGTAACGGCCTATTACACCGGTCAGCCTGATGCCGCGATTTCGACCCAGCGCGTTGCCTTCGGCACGTCGGGGCACCGCGGCAGCTCGTTCGACTTGAGTTTCAATGAATGGCACGTTCTGGCGATCAGCCAGGCGATCTGCCTGTACCGCGAAGCTCAAGGCATCGATGGCCCGCTGTTTGTCGGTATCGACACCCACGCGCTGTCCACGCCGGCCGGCGCCAGTGCCCTCGAGGTACTGGCAGCCAACGGCGTGACCGTGATGATCGCAGAAGGTGACGAGTACACGCCGACACCGGCCATTTCCCATGCGATTCTCTGCTACAACCGTGGACGCACCACCGGCCTGGCGGACGGCATTGTCATCACGCCGTCCCACAACCCGCCGCAAAGCGGTGGCTACAAGTACAACCCAACCAACGGTGGTCCGGCCGATACCCACATCACCAAGTGGATCGAAGCCAAGGCCAACGAACTGCTGGCCAACAAGCTCGCCGGCGTCAAGCGCATCAGCTACGAGCAGGCACTGAAGGCCAGCACTACCCATCGTCACGATTACCTCAACACCTATGTCGCCGACCTGATCAACGTGATCGACTTCGACGCCATCCGCGATGCCAAGCTGCGCCTGGGTGTCGATCCGTTGGGTGGAGCAGGGGTGCGTTACTGGTCGGCGATTGCCGAGCATTACCGCCTGGACCTGGATGTGGTGAACAAAGAGGTCGACCCGACCTTCCGCTTCATGACCGTCGACTGGGACGGCCAGATCCGCATGGACCCATCGTCCAGCCACGCAATGCAAGGCCTGATCGGCCTGAAAGAGCGCTTCGACGTGGCGTTTGCCTGCGATCCGGACCACGACCGCCATGGCATCGTCACGCCGTCCGGTGGCTTGCTGGCACCGAACAACTACCTCGCCGTTGCCATCGACTACCTGTTCCGGAATCGTCCGCAATGGCGCGCCGATGCCGCCGTGGGTAAAACCGTGGTCAGCAGCGGCCTGATCGATCGCGTGGCCAAGCGCCTGGATCGTCGCCTGTACGAAGTGCCGGTGGGTTTCAAATGGTTTGCCGACGGCCTGTTCGATGGCTCCCTGGGTTTCGGCGGCGAAGAAAGCGCCGGTGCCTCGTTCCTGCGCAAGGACGGCGGGGTCTGGAGCACCGACAAGGACGGTTTGATTCCGGCCCTGCTGGCCGCCGAGATGACGGCCCGGACTGGTCGCGACCCGAGTCAGGCGTATCGCGCCTTGACCGATGAACTGGGTGAGCCGTTCTCGGTACGGGTCGACGCCAAGGCCAATCCGGAGCAGAAAGCGCTGCTGAGCAAGCTGTCGCCGCAACAGGTCACCTCGACTCAACTGGCCGGCGAGCCGATCCAGAGCATCCTCAGCCACGCACCGGGCAATGACCAGGCCATTGGCGGTCTCAAGGTCATGACCGAGAACGGCTGGTTTGCGGCGCGTCCGTCGGGCACGGAAGACATCTACAAGATCTACGCCGAAAGCTTTGTCAGCGACGACCACCTCAAGCAACTGGTGGCCGAGGCGCAAACGCTGGTGGATGGTGCCATTTCCGCAAAATAAACGGCGTAATTCCCACTGGAGTTGCATATAACCCTGTGGGAGCGAGCTTGCTCGCGATAGCGGACTGTCAGTCAAAATCAATGTTGGATGCCAGGCCGTCATCGCGAGCAAGCTCGCTCCCACAGGGGTTGGCTGCAGCCACTTAAAGGGGGTGACCAATGCGGTCGCCCCTTTTTATTTGCGATTGCGCTCAGCGAATCAAGCCAGATCCACCAGAACAATCTCGCTGTCCTCGATGGCCGTCACCCGCAGCACCTGCTCATCGGCAACGGCTACACCGTCTCGAGCTTGTGCACGCAAGCCATTGACCTCAATGACCCCCGTGGCCGGTACCAGGTAGGCGCGACGACCGTTGTCCAGGTGATACTCGGCGGATTCGCCGGCCTTGAGGTTCGCGGCCACCAGCCGGGCATCGGCGCGGATGCGCAGGCTCTGATCGTCGCCTTCCTTGCCGCTGGCCAGAGTGACAAAACCTTCGCGGTTACCTTTCGGGAACGGCTTGGCGCCCCAGGACGGCGCCAGGCCGGACTCGTTCGGGATGATCCAGATCTGGAAAATCCTGGTCGGCGTCGCTTCCAGGTTGTACTCGCTGTGGGCAATCCCGGTGCCGGCGCTCATGACCTGGACGTCACCCGCTTCGGTGCGACCCTTGTTGCCAAGGTTGTCCTGGTGGGTAATGGCGCCTTCGCGGACATAGGTGATGATTTCCATGTCGCGGTGCGGGTGTTGCGGGAAACCGGTACCGGGCGCGATCACGTCGTCATTCCAGACCCGCAGGTTGCCCCAGTTCATACGCTTGGGATCGTAGTATTCGGCGAACGAAAAATGATGGTGGGCATCCAACCAGCCGTGGTGAGCACCGCCGAGCGAGTTGAAAGGTCTGAGTTCAAGCATGATCGTCTCCAGAAAAGGTTCGTCATGGGGCCAGGTGCCTGAGCCACGAAGCGAGACCGGTGAGTGATGACGGCCATCATCCAACAGGCAACAATCGATAAAAAGCGTAAAAAATGCAGCATTCCCATCGAATGGATTGATATATAACGAACTCGAAAGTTTCTCATCCAACCTTCACTTCATCGCATAAGCCAATGAGTCATAAGCAATTGACTAGAACTCAACGGCAAATGCAGACACCATAGCGCTCAACAGCCTCACACCCTGGAGTCAGTCCGCGTGCCGCAACACACCCCCGATCTCCCGCCTGAACTTCGCCCACTGGCCGAGATGCCGCTGATCAAGCGATTGCTCGCCCGATTCTTCGGTTACAGCCTGACTCGCCTGCACGCACAGCATCGGGCGTCGTGGTTGCATGGCCAGGCCGACGGTTTTCGCAGCGGTCACAGTGCCGGGGTCGATTACGGCTACAAGGAAGGCAGGCTCGAAGGTCTGGAGGAGGGTCGACAGGTCCTGCTGATCCGCGACTCGCGCTGCACTGAACACCGACCGCCGAATGTCGATGACCTGTTGTTCGACGACTGGCGCCTGCCGTTGAGCGCCGAGCTGAAGAAGCGCATGAAGGCCGATGTCGCCCGATTGTTGCCGGCCCATGCCCAACCCAGTGCCGCACAGTGGAAAATGATCTTCAGCGACACCCCGTCCACTTCGGTGATCGCGGGTGCCGGCGCAGGCAAGTCGACCACGCTGGTGCTGCGTATCCTGCTGCTGACCCATTACCTGGGCTTCGAGCTGAGTTCGATGACGGTGGTGACCTTCACCCGCGAGTCGCGCAAGGACTTCATCAACAAGCTGATCGAACTGTTTGCGCTCTGGGGCCGCGGGATCAGCTTCAAGGAGGCGCGGGACCTGGTGCGCACCTTTCACTCGCGGATCCTGCCGATGGTACGCAGCCTTCCGGGTTTCGAGCGTTTGCAGGCTTTCGAGAACCTCAGCCTGCGGGCTGCACAGGGGGACGAGGAGGTCGACAGCAATCCGTTCGATCTGCGCATCAACGACGCCCAACGCCAACAGCTCAATGCCTGCTATCACCGTCTGCACCGTGACGATGAGCATTTTCGCGAGTTGATCAAGCCATTGTCCCGGCATGCCCTGCAACTCAAGGAGCTGGAGCGCGATCACCCGGATGTGCAAAAACGCATGGGCGTTACCGAGCTTGCGGCCAAACGCGATGAAGAACTGTGCGACGCCATCGAGGACCTGTGGTTTCGCGCCGGTGCCTGGCCTATCAAGGGCATCGAACCGAATCGCCAGTCGTTCGATATCAACGGTTCGACATTCCATTGTCACGGCTACATCCCGTCGCTGGATGCCTGGGTGGTGCTGGGGTTCGATCCTCGGGAGAACCCGCAGGTGACGCGACCAAACGCCAAGCTGACGGTGCGTGCAGAGTGGGCAGTAAAGCGCACACTGTTTCAAGCTTTCTGTCGTAAGCCATTGATATGGCTGGATAGTTATGAATCATCAAGACGTGTTCTGGCCTCACTCGCCGGTGATGCCAGCGCCGGGCCGGGTTTCGATTACAAGGTCAAGGGCGAGCTCGCTTCAGCGCCACTGCTCGATTGTTTTGTCGCCGCCGCCGGGTTCATCGAAAACCTCGGGCTGGACGTGCCGGGCGCCGTGGCCCGGATGAGTTTCGCCAAGGACGATCCCGACCGGTTCTTCTTCGAAGCCTTGAGTCTGTACTGGCGGGCGCTGGAAGATCATTTGCTGGATCAGAAACCGCCGATCATGACCTACAACCGAATGTTCGCCCTGTTCAGCGAACATTCGCCGGAGAACCTCAAATTGCTCGGCGATGAGCTGCTGCGGCCGCTGTCACACCTGATGATCGACGAATTCCAGGATGTCTCGCCGCAGATCGTCTCCTGGATCAGGGCCAGCCTGGCAGAGATCCGCAGTCGCGGGCCGGCCATGCACGTCGGGCGCGCAGCCCAGCGTTCCTCGTTGCTCTGTGTGGGCGATGACTGGCAGTCCATCTATGGTTGGCGCGGCAGTTCGCCGACCTACTTCATGGAGTTCAACAAGGAGTTCCCGTCGCCGAGCACCACCAAGGTCATGCTCAGCGACAACTACCGCAGCCACCAGCACATCATCGATGCCGCCGAGCACATCGTGCGCGCAGCACCGGCGATTGCCGGGAAGAAAGCCAAGGCCAGCGGTGAACCCAAGGCATTGCTGCCGGTGAACGTCCTTGATCGAGATGACCAGGGCATGGCCCAACGCCTGATGGAGCATTACCGAAAGGGCGATTCGATCTTGATGCTTTATCGAAAAAGCAGCGATAAGTCATTGATAGAAGAGCATATTCAATCAGTACTTAATGTTGATTCCAGCTTGCCGTATGAGGCTCGCAGGCTCAAGCAGTTGACGTATCACAGCGCCAAGGGCCTCCAGGCCGATGCGGTGTTTTTGCTGGGCGACTGCCAGCACCTGACCAGTTCACCTTACAAGAATCAGGTTTACCGGATGGCGGGCCTGGGCAAGGCCGGCGACAGTGAGCCCTATGACAATGCCCAGAAGGACGAGATCCTGCGGTTGGCCTACGTGGGTATTACCCGCGCTGTCAGCCATTGCTACTGGTACGTCGACGCACAAGACACCCAGGCCGCGAACATGCCCAAGGCCTCCGACCGGATCGGCAAGGGCAAAGCGTTTTTTGTCGACCATCGTAAAAGCCAAATCACCGCCTGACTTTGTAGGAGCGAGCTTGCTCGCGATGGTCGTTAACGATAACGCGTATTTACTGGCTAAACGCGGCGCTCTTGAGTCCATCGCGAGCAGGCTCGCTCCTACAAGTGGGCTTTTCAGTCAGTGAGCCTTCAGGCATAACTCTTGAAGGCCTCCGGTGGAACGAAGGCTTCAAGCTCGTCCTCCACCGCTTCGATTATTCGTTCTACATCCGCGGCATTCATGACGGTGGCGCACGGAATACCGGCAATGGCGATCATGGTCTCGCCAGTGGCACGATCAAAAAGACGGGCAATCATGCTGCCCGGGGCGTCCATGCTCGCCTCGAAACCCATGGGATGAAAATGCCAGCGCATCAGCTGGCAGGCGTTTGGAAACGTGACCTTGCTAAACCCTATATTCATGTGTTGCCCGCCTTCATTTTCGAGCGCTTCCTTTAGCTCATGGTAGGAGGGAAGAACCTTCATTGGTTCAACCAGTGACAGTGTTTAAAAGTAGCATCCGGATATGAAGAGAATGTGGATTTTTCAGGTCGTTTGGCGATTGCCAGCGCTTTTTTTGATTCAGGTCAGGCTTATCGGCCATTTGCGGGCACAAGCCATCATTGGTTTAGTCGTTGAAGACAAAACGGAAGTTGGGCAAGCTCGGTCTTTTCCCGTCGAGATGTTCAATGCACGCCGATGATGATGGCCCACTGCAAACCCAGGCCACGGGCGAGACGGTCATGCGCTATCACTTGCGCTGGAAGCACCGGGATCTGGATGGCGTCATGGCGCTTTATCACCCTGAAGTCCAGTACAACGACTTTTTCCAGAACCGGGTCATGGGCCTGGCCGAATTGCGCGAATATGTGCGCAGCAGCATGCCCCGGGATCCGGATGAAGCGCTGGAGCACTCCGACCGAATTCGACTGGACGGCAACACTGCGTTCATTCAGTACCGCATCACCTTGCGCGGTGGTGAAGGGTTGGTATCGTTCCGCGCCAGCGAAGCGATCACCGTCAAGGACGGGCTGATCTGGCGGGTCAATGAATATGCTTCATTGGTGCACGAACAACCCGGCAGCAAAACGTCCGGCAACCAGCGCCCGGCGGTCAGCCGGCTCGGCCTGTCGCCTCGCCAATTGAGCTTCATGGCCGATGACCTGCAGCAGTATTTCCAGCGCCAACAGCCTTATCTGGACCCGGAGCTCGATCTGCAACGAGTGGCGAAGGAGTGTGGCTACAGCCGCAACCAGATTTCCTACCTGTTGAATCAGGTGCTGGGCCAGAGCTTCTACCGCTACGTCAACCAGGCGCGCCTGCAACATTTGCTTGCGGCGCTGGATGCCGCCATGCCGCCAGTGCGCATCGACGAACTGGCCTTCGCTGCCGGATTCAATTCGCTGTCGGCGTTCTACAGCTGTTTCCGCCAGCACACCGGCCAGTCCCCCAAGGCTTACGTCAAACAAATTTCTTTGCGTGCACGCGCGCAAGACAGCGCCTGAGCCCACGCACTAGGATCGACGCCATCGAAGTTTGAGTGGCGGAGTCTTGCATGCCGGCGTGGCGCACTATCAGTTTGTGGATGGACCAGCTCGACGAGCCGCTAATGGCGCGTCCAGCGCTGGAGCGGGACCTGGATGTCGACGTGGCGATCATCGGCGCGGGTTATACCGGACTCTGGACCGCGTACTACCTCAAGCGGCACAAACCTGACCTGAACATCGCCATCGTCGAAGCGCAAACCGCCGGTTTCGGCGCGTCGGGGCGCAATGGTGGCTGGCTGATGGGCAATTTGCTGGGAGAAGACCGCCTGCTGGCCAAACTGTCGGCCGAAGCGCGCCGCGCCTCCTACGATTTGTTGCACAGCATTCCGGATGAAGTGGAGATTGTCCTCGAACGTGAGGGAATCGACTGCGATTACCGTAAAGGCGGGGTGCTGTATTGCGCCGCACGCTATCCGGAGCAGGAGGCCAGCTTGCGTCACTACCTGGACGATCTCCACCGCCAGGGCCTCAACGACAGCCACTATCGCTGGCTGACCCCGGAACAACTGGCGCAACAGATCCGCGTCGCCAAACCCTACGGCGGTATCTACGCGCCGCACGTGGCGACCATTCACCCGGCCAGGCTGGTACGGGGGCTGGCCCGGGCGGTGGAGCGACTGGGCGTCGGAATCTACGAAAACAGCCCGGTCACCCATTGGCAATCCGGCAGTCTGCGCACGGCCAAAGCTTCGGTGCGCAGTCGCTGGGTGGTGCCGGCGGTAGAAGGCTACTCCGTGACGCTGCCGCCATTGGGGCGTTATCAAATGCCGGTGCAGAGCCTGATCGTCGCGACCGAGCCCTTGTCGGCGGCCACCTGGGACGAAATCGGCCTGAGTCACGGCCAGGCATTCAGCGAAGCCAGTCGCCAGGTCACCTACGGTCAACGCACCGCTGACAACCGATTGATCTTTGGCGCCCGTGGCGGGTACCAGTTCGCTGGCAAGCTGCGCCACGACTTCGACCTGAGCGCTGACGAAATACACCTGCGGCGTTATCTGTTCGGCGAACTGTTCCCGCAGTTGAAGAACGTGCAGATCACCCATTCCTGGGGCGGCAACCTGGGCATGTCCCGGCATTTCCAGCCACACATGCTTTGCGACCGGGCCAACGGCATTGCCCTGTCGGGCGGTTATGGCGGGGAGGGCGTTGGCGCCAGCAACCTGGGAGGCCGCACGCTGGCCGACCTGATCCTGGGGCGCGACACCGATCTGGTACGCCAACCGTGGGTCATCCCCCAGCGCGGCCTCGATGCACTGCGGGCCTGGGAGCCGGAGCCGATCCGCTGGCTCGGCTACAACGCGATCATCCGCAGCTTTGTCCACGAGGACCAGACCCTGGCCAACCCGGCCACAGCGCCCTGGCGGCGCAGGCTGGCCAGCGGGGTGGCCGGTTTCATGGAAGGTTTCATGCACTAAACAGCGTCTCTACATCGACAGGTATCCCCATGAGCATCACGCAATTCAAGAACACCACAACCCTGAAACTGGACGAATCCAATCCGGTCGCCGTGCCCCTGGGAACGCCCGTGGCCGTGGCTTCGACCACCAGCGTCGAACGCGACGACGGCGTCGAGACCGGTGTCTGGGAATGTACCCCCGGGCGCTGGCGGCGGCAGATCGTCGCCCAGGAATTCTGTCACTTCATTCAGGGCCGCTGCACCTTCACCCCGGACGGCGGCGAGCCCCTGCACATAGAAGCCGGCGACGCACTGATGTTGCCGGCCAACAGCCTCGGCATCTGGGACATCCAGGAAACCGTGCGCAAGACCTACGTGCTGATTTTTTGAGTTTTCAATTCTTTGAAATTTGAAAGCTGATCCTTTGATTGCCTGCCAACAAAAAAAACCTACAGGAATCGACTCATGCTCCGAAAGACACTGACTCTGGCCCCGCTGATGCTGGTTGCATCCATCAGCCAGGCCGCCGAAACCGTCAAGATCTACAACTGGTCGGATTACATCGCGCCAGACACCACGAAAAACTTCCAGAAAGAAACCGGCATCGACGTCACCTATGACGTCTATGACAGCAACGAAACCCTCGATGGCAAGTTGATGACCGGCAAATCCGGCTACGACGTGGTGTTCCCGTCCAACCACTTCATGGCCCGGCAGATTGAAGGCGGCGCCCTGAAGAAACTCGACAAGAGTCAACTTGCGAACTGGAAGAACCTCAACCCTGTGTTGCTCAAGGCGTTGCAGACCAACGATCCGGGCAACGAGCACGGCTTCCCGTACCTGTGGGGCAGCACCGGCATCGGCTACAACCTTGCCAAGGTCAAGGCCGTGCTGGGGGACAACGTCCCGGTGGATTCCTGGGACTTGATCTTCAAGCCCGAGAACATGCAGAAGTTGCACAAGTGCGGCGTGGCCATCCTCGACAACGGTCCCGAACTGCTGCCGGCCGCGTTGAACTACCTCGGGTTGCCCCATCACAGCAAAAACCCGGAAGACTACAAGAAGGCCGAAGCCCTGCTGATGAAAGTGCGGCCGTATGTCAGCTATTTCCACTCGTCCAAGTACACCAGCGACCTGGCCAACGGCGATATCTGCGTCGCGGTCGGCTTCTCCGGTGACATCCTCCAAGCGGAAAACCGCGCCAGGGAAGCCAATAACGGCATCGACATCGGCTACTCGATTCCCAAGGAAGGCGCTGCGATCTGGTTCGACATGGTTGCCATGCCGACCGATGCTCCGGATGAAAAAGCCGGTTACGCCTTCATGAACTACCTGCTGCGCCCGGACGTCATGGCCGGCATCAGCAACCATGTGCATTACGCCAATGGCAATGAACAGGCCGACAGCCTGATCGACCCGGCGATCAAGAACGACACCAAGGTTTACCCAAGCCCGGAAATGATGGGCAAGCTGTTTGCCCTGGAAGCCATGCCCTTGAACATCGACCGGATTCGCACGCGAGTGTGGAACAAGATTCGCACCGGCAGCTGAAGACCTGGTCCGGCGATCGGGACAGGACGTCCCGATGCCATCGTCATCAGCCGACCGGCTCGGCTGCGCAACTCATCTGGCCTGAGCCGGGTATCTGGAAAAAAACGTCATCGTCGATTTGCCAGAAGCTGTAGCTGCCTTTGTAATCCTTGCCCGTGTACTGGGTTCCGGAATTGTTCGGCACCTGGTTCAGCGTCACCGAGGTGTTGGCCCATTTCAGGAACACCACGCCCGGTTCGACCGTAAAGAAGGTGGCGGCAACCAATGCGTTAAACCCTGCGCAACGATAAGCCAACGGGCCTTCCGTGAGCCTGCTGGGGTCCTTGGTTCTCGCAATGGCCGAACCCTGGCGCAGTTGGAACGCACGCTCGGCATAACTTCGCACGATGCACGCCTTGTCTTGAGTCCCGCCACCACACTGGTTGCGGGACTCAATCCAGAACCGCTGATCAATCTCGACTTTATTCGGGCGCGGCACCGAATGGTCGTCGCTGAGGGCCAGGAGATAAAGGCGATTGAGTTCCAGATCCATGCGCGCCAGTTGAGCGTCGTGACAGATTAGGTTTTCGGCGGATGCCTGGGGGGTGGCGCAATCGAAACTGGTTTTGTACGTTGGCAAGGGCTTTGGCTTGGTCTTTGTGGCAGCGTCACACAGGCTCGCCGTCATGCACGCGCTGACGGCGAGCACAGAGGCAAGAAGTGGCATGACCATTTTCATTTCGGCGTCACCTGAGTCTTTGCGTGATGCCCGTATTGCAACGCATGTGTCGAAGCGTTGCACAGTCATTCGGTCGCACGGGGTCTATCGAGTGTAAAGCAGTGCTCGAAACCTGCCACATCGTGCCAGGAGAAACGTCAGTCTTCCTCACGAATCGTCGCCACGTCATCGGCCCTGACTTTCACCATCGCTCCGGAAATGTCCTCAAATTCAAAGAACCCGTCCTTGGTCTTGGTCTTCGGCATGTCCTTGGTCAGGTATTGAGTGCCGTTCTGCAGCGTCACCACCGTTGGCGTCGAGCAACCGGCCAGCGCCAGCAGGGCCGCTGCAGCCAGGGGCAAGCCCAATGTCTTGATGTCCATGATCACCTCCCGTTCGTTTAAAGCAGCGCCATCAGCCCGAGGCTGTCACTGCACCCGTATGGCGGTTGGTGCCGCCAGGGGACAGAAAGTTCTACTGCCCGGGAAAATTCCTTACCGCGCCGCCATTTATCCTTTTCCGATTGCGCCACGCAGGCTAGAACTGGTATCTGTATGCATAACCAGTATCTCTCGCCATGGCCATTTTCCAGTGACCGCAAATCCCCTCGACGATCCGTTCTACTACTTAAACAACTTCATGCAAGTGCTTGATTGGCTTGAGCAGCGCTTTGCCGATGTGCTGAGCGTCGACGAGCAGCGTTTCATTCATGAGTTTAAGCGCTTACCCCGTGAGTCGCAGGCACTGCTGGTCAGAATGGTCATGCGCAAGGGTGTTCATTTCAGGGCGAGCAAACTGCACTATGACGAAATCGGCGATACCGGCTGCGCCGTCGGGCCGCTGTTAGCGCTCGGCTGGGTCGATGAGCGAATGCCGTTGGCGGTCGAAGCGCTGTTCGAGGTGCTGCTCAAGGGTGAAATCCTCCAGGCCTTTGGCCCGGTCATCGATCAACCCAAAGGCAGGAAAGCCGATTGGTTGCCGGCGCTATGCGAGCAGTTTCCCCAGGTGCAAAGCTTCAACGACTGGTGTCCGACCCTGGACGAGCGCCTGTTCAGCCTGACCATCATGCAATTGTGCGATCGCCTGCGCCTGATGTTTTTCGGCAACCTGTATCAGGACTGGTCGGAGTTCGTATTGGCCGACCTCGGTATCTACACCTACGAAAAAGTCGAATTCTGTGCCGAGTTCCGTGGCTTGCGCAGCCGCGAAGACGTGGATGCCTGCGTCCTCCTGCACGCATACCAGCAACAATTCGAGGCCGGTGAAGCGCTGGAAGAGGTGGCCGAGCGGATCAAGGACCTGGCGCTGGACAATCCGTGGTTGCAACGCCGGCGCGGCAAGCTGCTGTTCCAGATGGCCCAGTACTGCGAACGCATCGCGGATTTCTCCATGGCCCTGAACCTGTACCGCGAATGCGCTTTTCCCGGCGCGCGTGCGCGGCTCATTCGCGTGCTGGAACGCAGCGGCCAGTTTGAACAGGCGATGGACCTGGCCGTGGAGGCCGAACAGGCACCGCAAAGCGCCGCGGAACACCAACAGTTGCTCCGCGTCCTGCCACGTCTGCGGCGCAAGCTCGGCGGGCCGCCCATCAAGCGGGCAGCGCCTCGGGAAATGCAGCGCCTGGACCTGCAATTGCCCAGGACAGACCCGGCATTATCGGTGGAGTTCTATGTTCAGGCGCATCTGGCGCAAGATTCGGCGCCGGTGCACTACGTGGAAAACAGCCTGGTCAATTCACTGTTTGGCCTGCTGTGTTGGCCCGCGATCTTCGCGCCTTTGCCGGGGGCTTTTTTTCACCCGTTCCAGCGCGGGCCGGTGGATTTGCTCAGCGAAGACTTCCATGTCCGCCGGGCCGAACCGTTTCAGGCTTGCCTGGCCGAACTCGACGACGGGCGCTACCGGCAGACCATCCGCGAACGTTATGCCGCCAAGTGGGGCGTGCAGTCGCCGTTCGTGTATTGGAGCGTGCTCAGCGAAGAGTTGCTGGAGCAAGCCCTCGATTGCCTCCCGGCCGAGCACCTCAAGCACTGGTTCAACCGCCTCTTGCTGGACATCAAGGCCAATCGCGCCGGCATGCCGGACCTGATCCAGTTCTGGCCGCAGCAAAAGACCTACCGCATGATCGAGGTCAAGGGCCCGGGCGATCGCCTGCAGGACAACCAGTTGCGTTGGCTGGAGTTCTGCCATGAGCACCAGATGCCGATCGCCGTGTGCTACGTGCAATGGGCGGAGCAGGACGATTGAGCTACAGCATTGCGGTGCGGGCGCTGTGCGAGTTCACCGCCAAGGCCGGCGACCTCGACCTGCGCTTCACGCCGTCACCGACCGCGCTGGAAGGTATCGTCGGGCACCGTACGGTGGCCTCGCGGCGCAGCGAGGGTTACCAAAGCGAAATTGCCCTTGAGGGCCAGTATCAAACCTTGACGGTCAAGGGCAGGGCGGATGGCTATGACCCCGGGCAAAACTGCCTGGAGGAGGTCAAGACCTACCGCGGCGACTTGAGCAAACAACCGGCCAACCACCGCCAATTGCATTGGGCCCAGGCCAGGATCTACGGCTGGTTGATGTGTCGGAAACTGGACCTCTCGCGGATCAATCTGGCACTGGTGTATTTCGACATCGTCAGTGAAAAGGAGACCTGCCTGGTCGAGTCTTTCGACGCCATCGAGCTGCAACAGTTCTTCGAACGGCATTGCGCGCAGTTCCTGCAATGGGCCGAACAGGAAGTCGCCCATCGAGAAGGGCGCAATCTGGCTGCGCAGGGCCTGGCCTTTCCCCATGCCGGCTTTCGACCGGGGCAGCGTCATCTGGCCGAATCGGTGTTCAAGGCCGTCAGCACGGGGCGCTGCCTGATGGCCCAGGCGCCCACGGGCATCGGCAAGACCCTGGGTACCTTGTTCCCCATGCTCAAGGCGCTGGCACCGCAGCAACTGGACAAGGTGTTCTTCCTTACGGCGAAAACCCCGGGGCGGCAACTGGCCCTGGATGCCGCGCACGTGATGCTTGCCAGCGCCGATGCGCCGCCGTTGCGGGTGCTGGAGATGATCGCCCGGGACAAGGCCTGCGAACATCCGGACAAAGCCTGCCACGGCGAGTCCTGCCCACTGGCCCGGGGGTTCTACGATCGCCTGCCCGCCGCACGGCAGGCGGCCAGTCAACTGAGCCTGTTGAACCAGAGCGCCTTGCGCGAGGTCGCCCTGGCGCACGATGTCTGCCCGTATTACCTGAGCCAGGAAATGGCGCGTTGGGCCGACGTGGTAGTTGCCGACTACAACTATTATTTCGATTTCAGCGCGTTGCTGTTCGGTCTGACCCAGGCCAACAACTGGAAGATCGCGGTGCTGGTCGACGAAGCCCACAACCTGGTAGAGCGCGGCCGGCAGATGTACAGCGCCAGCCTCGACCAGGCGACCTTCAACGGCGTGCGCAAAACCGCCCCCGAAGTGCTGAAAAAACCGATGCAACGGGTCAACCGCGAGTGGAATGCCCTGCATAACGCGCAAACCGGCGCCTATCAGGCCTATGACAAAGCGCCGGAAAAGCTCCTGCAGGCGCTGTCATCGTCCAGCGCCAACATCGGTGACTACCTCAACGATCACCCTCAAGGCCTGGATAGCGCACTGCAGGGATTTTACTTCGACATGCTGCACTTTTGCCGGGTCGCCGAACTGTTCGATGAGCAGTTCCTGTTCGACATCAGCAAGCGCGACCTCGAGCGCCGGCGCAACCTCTCGCAACTGTGCCTGCGCAATGTAGTCCCCGCCGGCTTCATCCGCCCGCGCCTGACCGCCGCGCGTAGCACGGTGCTGTTTTCCGCGACCCTCAGCCCCCGGCACTATTACGCCGATTTACTGGGAGCGCCGCAGGACACGGTGTGCATCGACGTCGAGTCGCCGTTTCACGCCGATCAACTGCAAGTGCACATCGTCGACCAGATCTCCACGCGGTTCGTTCATCGCCAGTCCTCTCTCGAACCGATCGTGGACTTGATCGCCAGACAGTTCTGCAAGCGCCCCGGCAATTACCTGGCGTTTTTCAGCAGTTTCGATTACTTGCAGCAGGTGGCGCAGTTGTTGGCCGAGCGGCACCCGCGGATCAAACTGTGGTCGCAATCCCGTGGCATGGGCGAGGCACAACGCCAGGACTTTCTCGACAGGTTCACCGAAGACGGCGAGGGCGTCGGCTTTGCAGTGCTCGGCGGTGCGTTCGGCGAAGGCATCGATTTGCCCGGCGCACGGTTGATCGGTGCGTTCATCGCCACCCTGGGGCTGGCCCAACTGAACCCGGTCAACGAGCAGTTGAAACAGCGCATGGCTGCGATTTTCGGCGCTGGCTACGATTACACCTACCTGTTTCCCGGCGTACAGAAAGTGGTTCAGGCCGCTGGACGGGTCATCCGTACGCAACAGGATCAAGGGGTGGTGATGTTGATCGACGACCGTTTTGGAGAGCACAAGGTCAGGCAATTACTGCCGCGCTGGTGGTCGATTGCACCAACGAATTCTCGCTCTGCGCTGTAGGAGCTTTTACCTTTAAAAACAAATACATACCTTGATTAAAACAACGAATTGAACAATCAACGCCAGCACGCTTTATTGGAACGGCTAGATATCACAACCCAATTCTTTGATAAGGAAATCAAGGTATGTCAGAAGCACCGAAATACAACTATTCCTCAGACGACGTGATCAAGGCGTTCGACGAGATCTACCCTACGCTCTTCGTCGGCAAAACTGCTGAAGCCACCCCAAAGTTGCTGATCACCGCCGGAGTGGAGGGCTCGGGCAAGACTTACTTGTTGGAAAAGAGCTTGCTGCCATCCGGGAATTACGGGAACTACATTCGACTGTACCTGCCCGAATATCGAAAAAAACACCCGAATTACGCCGACATGATCAAACTCGGCGTTTTGCACGCCTACGAACATACAGAAGCGTTTGCCAGGGAGCTCGGTGAGAAAATCTTCGCCAACGCGCTTTCTCAAAGATGCAACATCATCATGGAGTGCGCGTTCGATGACATCGGTTTTGCCGGATTGGCAACATTTGTTCCCGGGTATCAACTCGAAGTCCATGTCGTGGGCTGCAATCACGCGTTCGCCCATCTGTCCAGCATCAAAAGAACATTCTCCAGCCTGAAAAATCAGGAGTTGGAACGGTTTGTCAGCTATTCGAGACTCGAGAAGAGCATCAGTAACGCCCCGGCGGTTCTCGTTGCGTTCGAGTTCATCGCAAAGACGGTGAGCGGCTCGCAAATTTTCTTGTACGAGCGTGGTCTGGGCACGCTTAGCGAACGGGTACTGCGCGCTCATAGCGCCTATACCCTGGACGCAAATGGGAATCTGAACGAAGCTTCAACGCTGCAGCCATATGCCTACAGCGCCTATGACACAATCCTCAGGAGGTCCGTCTATTCGAGGGAGGAGCGTGACGAAATGGTCAGGGAATGTCATCTACAGCTGCTTAAAACCAGTCAATATGACAAACAGGTTCCCGATTTCGTCTACAACGAGCTTTATTCCTACATCACCAAATACGTGTATCGCTAAGCCAGGATTGCAGGCGATGAAGCAAACTGCCGCAGTCATGGCTTTCCAAATTGGCAGTTTGTCTCATACTCCAGAAAAACAATCATGACGCGAGAACTCAATGAGCGAGGATCGAAACAGGCCGAATACCGTTGAGGACAAGCGCTTTCGCCTGTTGATCGATGCAGTGATCGACTATGCGATCTACATGATTGATCCCGACGGCATCATTACCAGCTGGAACGCCGGCGCCAGGCGTTTCAAGGGCTACGAGGAGGCCGAGATCCTCGGTCAGCATTTCTCGCGCTTCTACACCGATGACGATCGCCGTGCCGGCTTGCCCCAGAGGGCACTGGACACGGCGATTCGTGAAGGGCGTTTCGAGGGCGAAGGCTGGCGGGTGCGCAAGGACGGCACACATTTCTGGTGCCATGTGGTCATTGATCCGATCTTCGACCCATCGGGTACGTTGCTCGGTTTCGCCAAGATCACCCGGGACCTGACCGATCGCAAAATGGCCGAGGAAATCCTCAAGCAAAGCGAGCAGCAGTTTCGCCTGCTGG
Source organism: Pseudomonas sp. BF-B-30 (assembly GCF_019956305.1). NCBI lineage: Bacteria > Pseudomonadati > Pseudomonadota > Gammaproteobacteria > Pseudomonadales > Pseudomonadaceae > Pseudomonas > Pseudomonas sp. BF-B-30. The sequence continues at coordinate 28,722 of NZ_JAHBDG010000027.1, forward strand.
TGCAGAGCGTTACCGACTATGCGATCTACATGCTTTCCCCGGACGGCCGGGTGAGCAACTGGAACCCCGGCGCCCAGCGCATCAAGGGTTACTTGCCGGAAGAGGTCATTGGCCGGCATTTTTCGATGTTCTACACCCCGGAGGATCGCGATGCCCGCGAGCCACAACGGACGCTGGATATCGCCGTTCGTGAAGGGCGCTTTGAAAACAAGGGCTGGCGGGTGCGCAAGGATGGTACGCGGTTCCTCGCCCATGTCATCGTCGACCCGATCTGGGGCGACACCGGCACATTGCTCGGTTTTGCCAAGATCACCCGGGACATCACTGAAGTCACCCAGGCGCAGCAGGCGCTGGAGCAAACCCGTGAGGCCTTGTTCCAGGCGCAGAAAATGCAGGCCATCGGCCAGCTCAGCGGCGGGATCGCCCACGACTTCAACAACCTGCTGACGGTGATCCTCGGCAATCTGGAAATCGTGCGCAAACGGGTGACGGATGACCCCAAAATAACCCGCCTGATCGACAACGCCACCCAAGGTGCCTTGCGCGGTGTATCCCTGACCCAGCGCATGCTGGCGTTTGCCCGACGCCAGGAGCTCAAGTCGGTACCTGTGCGGATACCGGCGTTGGTGGAAGGCATTTCCGGGCTATTGCGCAGCTCCCTGGGGCCTTCGGTGAAAGTCGAAACACGCTTTCCCGAGGATCTTGAACCGGTGATGGCGGACATCAATCAACTGGAACTGGCCGTACTGAACCTGGCGACCAATGCCCGCGACGCCATGCCCCACGGCGGGACCATCATCTTCAGTGCCAGGACCGAGGAGGTCACCGGCGGCGCCTCATCCCTGGCCGCGGGGCGTTATGTCTGCCTGAACATTGCCGATACCGGCGAGGGCATGGATGAAACCACGCTGGCCTCGGCGATGGACCCCTTTTTTACCACCAAGGGCGTTGGTAAAGGTACGGGCCTGGGGTTATCGATGGTCCACGGTTTTATCGAGCAATTGGGTGGGCGCTTCATCCTCAAAAGCAACAAGGATCAGGGTACGACGGCCGAGTTGTGGTTGCCGGTTGCCACCCGGGGTTCGGTGGCTGAGCCTGTAGCGCAAACGCAGACCGTGGAAGTGCCCCGCCTGTGCGTACTGGTGGTGGACGATGACAGTCTGGTGTTGACCAGCACCAGTCTGCTGCTCGAGGACCTCGGGCATCGGGTCATCAGTGCGGCTTCCGGAGCCAGGGCGCTGGAGCTGTTCGGCAGTGAACCGGATATCGATCTGGTGATCACCGACATGGCCATGCCACAGATGAGTGGCGCGCAACTGGCCAACGCCATCAGGCTCATGCGACCGAGCGTGCCGATCATCCTCGCCACCGGTTTTGCCGAACGCCTGGAAGGCATTGCCGCGCGTCTACCTCGTTTGTCGAAACCCTTTACCCAGCTCAACCTGGTGGAAGTCATTGCCTTGGCGATGAAGTGACGCGGCGGTTACGCCGTTCATAGCGGGCAAGCATCGGCTGGGTGCTGATTCCGTGGACCAGAATGCTCAGGGCGACCACCGAGAGCGTCAGGTCGGCACACACCGTTGCCACTGAAGGCAGCAGATCGTGGTTCAAGGCATAGAAAAGGTAGTAGAAACTCCCGATGCCGCGAATTCCGAACCAGCCAATCAACCAGCGTTGCGGGCCATTGAGCAGCGAACCCCATGGCATCAGCCAGACCGTCAGCGGGCGAATCATCCCGAACAGCACCAACGCGACCAGCAACGCCCGCCAGTCCCAGTGCGCGATCAGCACAATACCGAGCAAGGTGACCAGAAAAACTTCCATGGCCCGTTCCACCAGGCTGCCGAACGACAGCATGTCGCCCATCATGATCCCGGCGGCGACTTGCGTGTCTTCCAGGTGCTCCACATTGCCGAGCACGGCCGCCTCGGGTTCGACATGCTGATGACCGACCACCGCTTGAACCAGGTGTTCGGCCGGTGTGTGGGCGTCACTGCTTGTCCTGACCTCGGCCCGACGCAAGCCCAGGCCGGCGGCAAACACCGAGAGGAACCCGTAACCGCCGATGGTTTCGGCCATGACGTACGCCAGTGCGATCAAGGCCAGGGCAAGGTAGTCATTGGGGGAAAACGTGCTGTCGGCATTCTTGATGCGCATGAACAACGTCAGGTGACCAATACCGCGCCCCATCCAGTAACCGGTCAGCAGTCCGGCGGGCACGCCCCACAACAGGCGCTTGAAAAACCAGTCATCCAGACCGCTGCCAAAGCTGCCGTTTTGCTGCAAAAACAACAGTCCCAGAATCACGAACGGGAAAGCGATTCCGTCGTTCAGTCCTGCTTCGCCCGAGAGCCCGAACCGCACCGGATCATCCTTGGCGTCATTGACCTGAACCAGCGAGGCCAGGACCGGATCGGTCGGCGCCAGTATCGCCCCGATCAGCAGCGACGGCCCCCACGCCAGTCCGAAAGCGAAATGCAGCAGCAGGCAGACGCCGACAATGGTCAGCACCATCACCGGTCCCGCCAGGACGAACGCCACTCGCCATCGGCGATCACGAAGAGGAGGTCGCAGCTTGAGCCCGCAGACAAACAATGAAAACAGCACCGCGACTTCCGTCAGGTGCTCGATCCAGAACGCTGCCTCCTTGATATCCAGCCTGAGCATACCCAGGCCCGCCGGCCCGATGGCGATGCCCAGGACCAGGCACACCGCCGAAGTGGTGACCGGCATCCAGCGCAGGTACGACGAAGTCAGTGCCAGGGTCAGCAACACCGCGCCCAACACCGCCACCCAGGCAACGAAACTCATGGCTCAGATCCCGAAACAACCGTCAGTGCAGGGCTATAGGCTGTTGAGCATTGAAGGGCTGCATCGGTTCAATTATTACCTGCAGGAGTGAGACTGCTCGCGATAGCGCCGTGTCAGGCAACATCATTGCCGACTGACAGGACGCCATCGCGAGCAGGGTCACGCCCACAAGGGGATAGGCTATGGCTAGAGGGGCGGGTCAGGCCTTGAGATGGCGCAAACTGCGCTCCATCCGCGCAATGCCTTCTTCCAGCAGCGACCGTGGGCAGCCGAAGTTCAGGCGAACGAACTGCTTGCAGCCATCGCCGAAGTCCAGGCCGGCGCTCAAACCCACCTTGGCCTGTTCGAGGAAAAACTGCTGCGGGTCGTCCAGCCCCAGTGCCGTGCAGTCGAGCCACGCCAGGTAGGTGCTTTGCGGCAGGTTCATGGTGATGCCCGGCAGGCGGGTGTGTACGGCCTCGGCCAGGTAATCCCGGTTGCCTTGCAGGTAGACCTTCAGCTCGGCAAGCCATGGTGCGGCTTCGCTGTAGGCGACGCGGGTGGCTTCCATGCCCAGCGGATTGACGCTGTCGACCATGCCGCAACGGGCGTGGTTGACCTTCTCGCGCAGGTGGCGGTCCTGGATGATCATGAACGAGGTCTTCAGGCCGGCGATGTTGTAGGCCTTGCTCGCCGACATCAAGGTGATGGTGCGCTGGGCGACCTGTGGGCTCAGGGTCGCCATCGGAATGTGCTGGCGACCGTCGAAGCACAACTCGGCGTGGATCTCGTCGGAAATGATCCAGGCATCATGCTCAAGGCAAATGTCGGCAATGGCTTGCAGCTCTGTGCGGGGGAAGGCCTTGCCCAGCGGGTTATGCGGGTTGCTCAGCAGCAGTGCGCCACCACCTTGCAGCGACTGGCTCAGGGTATCCAGCGGCGTGGTGTAGGTGCCGTCGGCTTGCGCATCGAAATTCAGTTCGACCTTGTTCAGCCCCCAATGCCCGGGCGCATGACGCAGCGGTGGGTAGTTCGGCACCTGCACAACGACATTCTGTGGCGCCTGCACCAGTGCCTTCAGTGCCATGTTGAAGCCGGACTCGACGCCCGGCAGGAAAATCAGCTCCTGGGGCTCGACGCGCCAGGCGTACTTGTTCCAGAGGTCGGCAACGATTGCCTCGCGCAGGTCATCCTGGGCCACGCTGTAGCCGACCATCGGGTGTTCCAGTCGTTTTTGCAGGGCCTGGATGATCATCGGCGGCGCGGCGAAATCCATGTCGGCGACCCACATCGGCAACACATCGGCGGGGTAGCGGCTCCACTTGGTGCTGCCGGTGTTGTGGCGGTCGAACACCTGATCAAAATCGAAAGTCATGCGGGGTCTCGTAACGGCAGGGTTAATCATGCCCGCCATGATAAGCGCCAATCCTTGTAGGAGCGAGCCTGCTCGCGAAGGTGTGTCAGATACGGTGATGTCTACTGACACACCATCGCGAGCAGGCTCGCTCCTACAAGGATCTTCACCGCCCGATGGATTTGCCCGACGGTCGGTTTTCACACAGAACGTCAACCGGTTGACTACAGTTTCAAGTGTCGGCAGCCAGACTGCCCAGACCGTGGTTGTTCGAAAAAGCCCGGCCATGTACCGGGTTCCACCTGATCAGGAGTGCACGATGGATCTCAGCCGTCGTCAGTTCTTCAAGGTCGCCGGCATCGGCCTTGCAGGCTCTAGCCTGGGTGCGTTGGGCATGGCCCCGACGCTTGCCTTTGCCGAACAGGTGCGTCACTTCAAGCTCGCCCACACCCATGAAACCCGCAACACCTGCCCGTATTGCTCGGTCGGTTGCGGCTTGATCATGTACAGCCAGGGCGATATGGCGAAGAATGTCGCGCAAAACATCATCCACATCGAAGGTGACGCCGACCACCCGGTCAACCGCGGCACCCTTTGCCCTAAAGGCGCAGGCCTGCTGGACTTCATTCACAGCCCCGGCCGCCTGCAATACCCGCAGGTGCGCAAACCCGGCAGCACCGAATGGACCCGCATCTCCTGGGATGAAGCCCTCGATCGCGTCGCCGACCTGATGAAGGCCGACCGCGACGCCAACTTCATCGAGAAGAACGCCCAGGGCCAAACGGTGAACCGCTGGCTGACCACCGGTTTCCTCGCGGCATCGGCGGCGTCCAACGAAGCCGGCTACATCACCCACAAGGTGGTGCGCAGTCTCGGCATGCTGGGGTTCGATAACCAGGCGCGTGTCTGACACGGCCCGACGGTGGCAAGTCTTGCCCCGACGTACGGCCGTGGTGCCATGACCAATACCTGGACCGATATCGCCAACGCGAATCTGGTCCTGGTGATGGGCGGCAACGCAGCAGAAGCGCACCCGTGCGGCTTCAAATGGGTGACCGAAGCCAAGGCGCACAACAAGGCGCGGCTGATCGTGGTCGACCCGCGTTTTACCCGGACCGCCTCGGTGGCCGACTATTACGCGCCGATTCGCACCGGCACCGACATTGCCTTCATGGGCGGGCTGATCAATTACCTGCTGACCGAGGACAAGATCCAGCACGAATACGTGCGCAACTACACCGACGTGTCGTTCATCGTCAAAGCCGGCTATGGCTTCGAGGACGGGATCTTCAGCGGCTACGACGCGGCCAAGCGCCTCTACACCGACAAGTCCGGCTGGGGCTATGAACTCGGTGAAGACGGTTTTGCCAAAGTCGACCCGACCCTGCAGGACCCACGTTGCGTCTATCAATTGATGAAGCAGCATTACAGCCGTTACACCAAGGAACTGGCGAGCCAGATCTGCGGCATGCCGGTCGATGCCATGCAGAAAATCTGGGAGGAGATCGCCACTTGCTCGATACCGGGCAAGACCATGACCATCCTCTATGCCCTGGGCTGGACCCAGCACTCGATTGGCGCGCAGATGATTCGCAGCGCGGCGATGGTGCAACTGCTGCTGGGCAACGTCGGCATGCCGGGCGGCGGCGTGAACGCCTTGCGCGGGCACTCCAACATCCAGGGGCTGACCGATCTGGGCCTGTTGTCCAACTCACTGCCGGGCTACCTCACGCTACCCGGCGATGCCGAACAGGACTACAACGCCTACATCCTCAAGCGCACGCAAAAGCCGCTGCGTCCGGGGCAACTGTCCTACTGGCAGAACTACGGCAAATTCCACGTCAGCCTGATGAAAGCCTGGTACGGCGCCAACGCCACGGCCGAGAACAACTGGGCCTACGACTACCTGCCGAAACTGGACATTCCCCAATACGACATCCTCAAGGTGTTCGACCTGATGGGGCAGGGCAAGGTCAACGGCTACCTGTGCCAGGGCTTCAATCCTATCGCTGCACTACCCGACAAGAACCGGGTGATGGTGGCGCTGGCCAAGCTGAAATGGCTGGTGGTGATGGATCCGCTGGCCACCGAAACCTCGGAGTTCTGGCAAAAGGTCGGGCCGTATAACGACGTGAACAGCGCCGACATCCAGACCGAAGTCATTCGCCTGCCCACCACCTGCTTTGCCGAAGAGGACGGTTCGCTGGTCAACAGCAGTCGCTGGCTGCAATGGCACTGGAAGGGCGCCGACGGACCGGGTGAAGCGCAGACCGATATCCGCATCATGAGCGAGCTGTTCATACGTCTGCGTCAGCGTTATCAGGCCAGTGGCGGCAAATACCCCGACCCGATGCTCAAACTGTCGTGGCCGTACAAGATCCCCGAGGAACCTTCGCCGGAAGAGCTGGCCAAGGAAATCAACGGCTCCGCCACCACGGACTTCGCCGACGCGACGGGCGCGGCGATCAAGGCCAATGCGCAACTGGCCGGGTTCGGCCAGCTCAAGGACGATGGCAGTACCGCGTCCGGTTGCTGGATTTTCTGTGGCAGCTGGACCGAACTGGGCAACCAGATGGCGCGGCGCGACAACAACGATCCGTTCGGCATGCACCAGCATCAAGGCTGGGCCTGGGCCTGGCCGGCCAACCGGCGGATCCTTTACAACCGCGCCTCGGCGGACCTGCAAGGCAAGCCGTGGGATCCGAAAAAACGCCTGGTGTGGTGGAATGGCAAAACCTGGGCCGGCACCGATGTGCCGGACTACAAGGCCGACGTGCCGCCGGAAGCGGGGATGAATCCGTTCATCATGAACCCCGAGGGCGTGGCACGATTCTTCGCCGTCGACAAGATGAACGAAGGCCCGTTCCCCGAGCACTACGAGCCGTTCGAGACGCCGATCGGCATCAACCCGCTGCACCCGCAAAACAAGAAAGCCACCAGCAACCCGGCGGCGCGGATCTTCGATTCGGTGTGGGATTCCCTCGGCGTGGCCAAGGATTACCCGTACGCCGCGACCAGTTACCGGCTGACCGAGCATTTCCACTTCTGGAGCAAGCATTGCAAGCTCAACTCGATTACCCAACCGGAGCAGTTCGTCGAGATCGGCGAAGTGCTGGCCAAGGAAAAAGGCATCGTCGCCGGCGACCGGGTGCGGGTCAGCAGCAAGCGTGGCTTCATCGAAGCGGTAGCGGTGGTGACCAAGCGGATTCGTCCGCTGCAGGTCAACAACCAGGTGGTGCACCAGATCGGCATTCCGTTGCACTGGGGGTTCACCGGCCTTACGCGCCACGGTTACCTGACCAACACCCTGGTGCCGTTCCTCGGCGATGGCAACACCCAGACCCCGGAATCCAAGTCATTCCTGGTCAACGTGGAGAAAGTCTAAATGGCCAGCCAAGACATCATTGCCCGCTCGGCCACCACCACACCTGCGCCCTCGGTGCGCGGCATGGAGGAAGTCGCCAAGCTGATCGACACCACCAAATGCATCGGCTGCAAGGCCTGTCAGGTCGCCTGCTCGGAATGGAACGAGTTGCGTGACGAGGTCGGCCATAACCATGGCACCTACGACAATCCTCAGGATCTCACCGCAGAAACCTGGACATTGATGCGTTTCACCGAGCACGAGACCGACGCCGGCAATCTGGAATGGCTGATCCGCAAGGACGGCTGCATGCATTGCGCCGAGCCCGGCTGCCTGGCGGCATGCCCCAGCCCGGGGGCGATCATCAAGCACGCCAATGGCATCGTCGATTTCGATCAGGATCATTGCATCGGTTGCGGCTATTGCATCACCGGGTGTCCGTTCAACATTCCACGAATCTCGCAAAAGGATCACAAGGCCTACAAATGCACCTTGTGCTCGGACCGGGTGGCGGTAGGGCTGGAGCCGGCCTGCGTGAAAACCTGCCCGACCGGTGCCATCGTGTTCGGCTCCAAGGACGACATGAAGGAACATGCGGCCGAGCGTATCGTCGACCTCAAGAGCCGGGGTTTTGAAAACGCCGGCCTGTACGACCCCGAAGGCGTTGGCGGTACCCACGTGATGTACGTGTTGCACCACGCCGATACGCCAAGACTGTACGCCGGCTTGCCCGATCACCCGGCGATCAGTCCGTTGGTAGGGCTGTGGAAGGGCATCAGCAAACCCCTGGCACTGTTGGCCATGGGCGCGGCGGTGCTGGCCGGGTTCTTCCACTACGTGCGCGTCGGTCCGCAAATCGTCGAAGAGGATGAACATCCGGAGCCGCCGGACAACGCCGTGCACGAAGTCGATCCATCGGTGCACACCTTCGATCCCCGAGGGGAGGGCAGGCCATGAGCGACAAGACGATCCTGCGCTACACCAGCAACCAGCGCACCAATCACTGGCTGGTGGCGATTCTGTTCCTCATGGCCGGGTTGTCAGGGCTGGCGCTGTTCCACCCGGCATTGTTCTGGCTGAGCAACCTGTTCGGCGGCGGGCCATGGACGCGCATCCTGCACCCGTTCATGGGCGTGCTGATGTTCGTGCTGTTCCTCGGCCTGGTGTTTCGCTTCTGGCGCGCCAACTACTTCATCGCCAATGATCGCCTGTGGCTAAGGCGCATCGACCGGGTGATGAAAAATGAAGAGGAGGGCGTCCCGCCCATCGGCAAATACAACCCCGGGCAGAAGCTGCTGTTCTGGACTTTACTGCTGTGCATGCTGGTGCTGTTGTTCAGCGGGCTGGTGATCTGGCGTGCGTACTTCAGCGAGTATTTCGGCATCACCACGATACGCTGGGCGATGTTGCTGCATGCGCTGGCCGGTTTCGTGCTGATCCTGAGCATCATCGTGCACATCTACGCCGGCATCTGGATCAAGGGTTCGGTCAGCGCCATGTTGCACGGCAGGGTCAGCCGCGGCTGGGCCAGGAAACACCACGAACTCTGGTATCGCCAAGTGACTCAAGATGAGACCCGCGGCGAAGCGCCCAAACGACCGATCACCAAAAAGGGCTGACATTTGCCAACCATCCTTGAACCCGGAGAAATCGAAGCGGCGGCCAGTTCGCCGCCGTTTCTGTACATGCCACCGCATAACCTGTTCAGCCTGCGTGCCCAGCGCCTGGAAACGCTGGCCGAAGGGCACCCGATGGCCGATTACCTGCGCCTGATCGCCGGGTTGTGCCGGGTGCAGCAACAGGTGCTGGACGACCCGCCGCCAAGCGACCCCCTTGACCGACAACGCATCGAGTTGTGCCAGCAACACGGCTTGCCGCCGTTCGCGGCCGACAGCCTGGCGCGCGAAGACGATTGGCAGCCATACCTCGATGCCTTGCTGCAGTGCTATAGCGCGCCGTCACAATCCGCCGTGGCCGATGCCGTGGACACCTTGCGCCTGGCCGGTGCCGGGCAACGTCGCGCCTGGGCGGTGGCGCTGGTCAGTGGCCAGTATTCGCTGGTGCCGGCGGCGCTGGTGCCGTTTCTCGGTGCGGCGCTTCAAACAGCCTGGAGCCACTGGCTGTTGAGTACGCCGAACCTCGCGCTAACTCCGGGCGACAGCCTCAGCCAGTGCCCGGCCTGCGGCTCGCCGGCCATGGCCGGGGTCATCCGTCATCGCGGCAAGCACAACGGCTTGCGTTATCTGGTCTGCTCGCTGTGTGCCTGCGAGTGGCATGTGGTGCGGGTCAAATGCGTGTATTGCGAACAGAGCAAAGGCCTGGAATACCTCAGCCTTGAAGATGATCGCCATGCCGCCAACCAGGCGCCGTTGCGCGCCGAAGTCTGCCCCGGTTGCAACAGTTATCTGAAGTTGCTCTATCTGGAGAACGATGCGGACGCCGAAGCGTTGTCGGCAGACCTGTCCAGCCTGATGCTCGACATGCGCCTGACCCAGGACGGTTATCAGCGTCTGGCACCCAATCTGTTGCTGGCGCCGGGAGACGAGTAACCGCAGCGTCTACACTCTGGCGCGAGGGCCATTCGTTTTCAGGAGCGCCAGATGTCTGCACGCAGTGCCAGCCAACCCCTGCGTCTACCTTCCATCGACAGTTTGTTGCGTCACCCGGCGTGCCGGCCGTTGGCCGAGCGCTATGGACGCGACGCCTTGCTGGGCGCCTTGCGGCAATTGCTGGATGAACTGCGCGAAGGCGTACGGCAGGGTTTGCTCGAACCTGTGGAAGTCAGCGACGACGTGCTGGCGGGCAGGGTCGGCGAGCGATTGGCAACCGAGCATCGCAGCCATGTGCGTCGGGTGTTCAACCTCACCGGCACGGTCTTGCACACCAATCTCGGCCGGGCGCTATTGCCCGAGGAAGCGATTGAGGCGGTGCAAATGGCCGCGCGCTATCCGCTCAACCTTGAGTTCGACCTGCGCAGCGGCAAGCGCGGAGATCGCGACGACCTGATCGAAGGCTTGATCCGCGAATTGACCGGCGCCGAAGCGGTGACCGTGGTCAACAACAATGCCGCAGCAGTGCTCTTGACCCTTAACAGCCTGGGCGCGCGCAAGGAAGGGATTATTTCCCGGGGCGAACTCATTGAAATCGGCGGTGCCTTCCGCATTCCCGACATCATGGCCCGCGCCGGGGTAAAGCTGGTTGAGGTCGGCACTACCAACCGCACCCATGCCCGTGACTACGAGACTGCCATCGGCCCGCGCAGCGGCTTGATCATGCGCGTGCATGCAAGCAACTACAGCATTCAAGGCTTCACCACGAGTGTGGCGACGGCTGAACTGGCGCAAATTGCCCACCAACATGGACTGCCGTTGCTCGAAGACCTCGGCAGCGGCAGTCTGCTGGACTTGACCCGCTGGGGTTTACCGGCAGAGCCGACGGTGCGTCAGGCCCTGCTCGATGGCGCGGACATCGTCACCTTCAGTGGCGACAAGCTGCTCGGCGGACCACAGGCCGGGTTGATTGTCGGCCGCAAGGAATTGATCGCCAGGATCAAGAAAAACCCGCTCAAACGTGCGCTGCGTGTCGACAAAATGACCCTGGCGGCCCTGGAAGCGGTGCTGGGTTTGTACCGAAACCCGGACCGACTGGCCGAGCGTTTGCCGAGCCTGCGCCTGTTGACCCGGCCACAGGCCGAGATTCTCGCCCAGGCCGAGCGTTTGCGGCCGGCGCTTGCCCAAGTGCTGGGTGACGGCTGGAGCGTCAGTGCCATGCCGGCACTGGGCATGATCGGCAGCGGCAGCCAACCGGTGGCGAGGCTGGCCAGCGCAGCGCTGTGTCTGCGCCCGCTGACGTCCAAGCGCTTGCGCGGGCGCTCGCTGTTGACGCTGGAAGAAGCCTTTCGCGACTTGCCGATTGCGGTCCTGGGGCGCATCGACGATGACGCCCTGTGGCTGGACCTGCGGCAACTGGACGACGAGCCGGCATGGCTGGCGCAACTCGGACAATTACACGTGGAGGGCCGGGCAGGGTGATTGTCGGCACCGCAGGGCATATCGACCATGGCAAGACAGCGCTGCTCCAGGCGCTGACCGGTCAGGCGGGTGACCGGCGCCGCGAAGAGCGTGAGCGCGGCATGACCATCGACCTTGGCTACCTGTATGCCGAGCTGGAGGCGGATGCGCAGCTGACCGGATTCATCGACGTTCCCGGCCATGAGCGCTTCACCCACAACATGCTGGCCGGAGCGCAGGGCATCGATCTGGTGTTGCTGGTGGTGGCCGCCGATGACGGGGTGATGCCGCAGACCCACGAGCACCTGGCGATTGTCCAGTTGCTGGGCATCCCCCGGGCACTGGTGGCGATCAGTAAGTGCGACCGGGTCGACAGCGCCCGGGTGCAGATCGTGCGTGAGCAGGTCCGTACCTTGCTGGCGCCCGGAGCGTATGCCGATGCGCCGCTGATTGCGCTGTCGAGCGTGACCGGCGAGGGCATCGAAACCTTGCGCCAACAATTGCTGCAAGCCCAGCGTGAAGTACAGCAGCGCAGCACCGAAGGCGGTTTTCGCCTGGCGATCGATCGGGCTTTCAGCGTGGCCGGGGCCGGTATCGTGGTGACCGGCACGGCACTGTCCGGCCAGGTCGCGGTGGGCGATACCCTGCTGTTGGGGCCACAGGGCAAACCGGTGCGCATTCGCGGCCTGCACGCGCAAAACCAGGCTGCCGACCACGCTTTCGCCGGCCAGCGCGTGGCCTTGAACCTGAGTGCCGAACGGCTGGCCCTGGAACACATCCATCGCGGCCACTGGTTACTCGCCGAAGGCCTGTATGCGCCCACCCGGCGCCTGGACATCGACATGCAACTGCTGGCCGGCGAACCCCGGGCTTTCGAACACTTTCAACCGGTGCACGTGCACCTCGGCACCCAGGACGTGACCGGGCGCGTCGCCTTGCTGGAAGGCACCAGCCTGGCGCCCGGTGGACGGATGTTTGCGCAACTGCTGCTCAACACAGCGGTGCATGCAGTGAAGGGTGATCCGCTGATCCTGCGTGACCAGAGTGCCCAACGAACCCTGGGTGGCGGCCAGGTGCTCGATCCGTTTGCCCCGGATCGGCAACGCCGCAGCCCCGAACGTCTGGCGCAACTGGGTGCGCTGGCGAACAGTGCCGGGCTAGAACATGTTTTGCCGGCGTTGCTGGCCCACAGCGACACCGGACTCGATCCGCAGCGTCTGGAGCGGCAGTTCAACCGATCGCGCAGCAGTTGGGTGTTGCCCGCTGACGTGCGCCTGATCGATACCCGTCAAGGCCCATTGCTGTTCAGTGCAAGTCGCTGGGAATCCTTGAAAGCGCCCTTAGTGGATCAGCTCGCGCATTTCCATCAACTCGAACCGGATCAGATGGGGCCGGACCGGGATCGCTTGCGTCGATTCATCGGCAGGTCGCTGGAACGCCCAACGTTTATCAGCCTGCTCGACGAGTTGTTGGCCAGCGGCGACATCGCCAGCAGTGGCCCGTGGTTGCACCTGCCCGAACATCAGGTGCGTTTGAGCGAAGAGGACGAAACCCTGTGGCTACAATTGCAGCCGCTATTCGAACAGGCCGGATTCGACCCGCCCTGGGTGCGCAACCTGGGACATGACGAAGCCAGCGTCCGCGCACTGCTACGCAAGATGGCGCGCCTGGGCTTGTTGCACCAGGTGGTACGCGACCTGTTTTACACCGACAGCATGATTCGCCGATTGGCGGCTATGCTGTTGCAACTGGCGGACGCCAACCCGGTGATTCAGGTGACGGCGTTTCGTGATGCGGTGGGCCTGGGGCGCAAGCGCAGCATTCAGATACTGGAGTATTTTGACCGTGTCGGCCTGACCCGGCGCTTTGGCGATCGTCGGCAGATTCGCCTGGACAGTGCGCTGGCCCAGCGAAATGAGCTTTGATTCAGAGGCAATCATTCAAGGAAGGCAATCGCGCCCGGTGGCGCGGCCGGGCTTCAAACCCGGTTGGGGACGGCATCCGTTCCCGGGCAGGTTCGACTCCGGCTGCCTTCCGCCAATCAACCCCACACGTTCTGACTCAACCGAATCCCCTGTGGGAGCGAGCCTGCTTGCGATGGCAGTTGGTCGAAGCAACACATTCGTCCAGTTTTTACACGGGGGTTGTGAAATGGATCGTCAGAAATTGCGCTGCGCTTCCATGCGATTGGCCTGATCCAGGCCCCACTGGCGAGCGGTATAACTCCAGATTGCCTCAAGGTCACCCTCTGCGGCAGGCGTCAGACGATATTCAGCCATGCGCGGTTAACATTCTCTGTTTGAATGCAACAGGATCGAATGGGCGAGGCTTTCCGCTGGATTCACCTTCCCGAAGGGCGGAACGGATCGTTTCGAGTTCAGCGCTGCGCTCCTGTTCACGACGGATCAGATCGCGAATGTATTCGCTGTCGTTGGTGTAATGGCCCGCTTCTATCTGCGCTTTGATCCAGTTGTCTTGCTGGTCAGTCACGGTGATGGTTTTTCGTACGGTTCCCATGAATGTGCCTCCACGGAGATGGTCGACTGCGTGCAAGCCATCATACTATTGATGCGGTTTCGAGCAGCCGGGGCACTATTGCAAACCTTCCAATCCGAACAGAATTTACAGCTTTGCGGCAAGCCCGCTCCAACAATTGAATACATTCCAAACATTGCCGCGTGGTTTGCTCAGAACTCCAGCGGGTACTCAATCACTACATATATCCGGTCTATGTCATCACCCGCCTGCGCCTCATTGGCCCGATGCGAAACGTGTGACACCTGTACCGACAGGTCCTTCGCCGCCCCCGTTTGGACGATGTACTTCAAATCAATGTCCCGTTCCCAATGCTTGCCGCCATCCCCTTGTTGCGGCACGAAGGCGCCGGTCGCCGGGTCGAACGGGTTGTAGGCCCCGCCTTGTGGTGCATGGGTGCCGTCGATCTGGTCGCCGGTGACGTAGCGGGTCATGAACTTCAGGCCGGGTATCCCGAAGGCAGTCAGGTCCAGTTCGTAACGAACCTGCCAGGAGCGTTCGTGGGCGCCGTTGAAGTCGGCGTACTTGATCGAGTTGGCCAGGTAGATGGAATCGCCACCGACGAAATCGAATGGCGTATCACCGTCGACTTTCTGATACGCCAGGGTGAAACCATGGGCGCCCAGCGCGTATTTACCGGACAGGCTGTACGCCGTGTTGTCGATGGCGCCGGCCAGCGCCTGACCAGTGTCCCTGGTGTGATAGAGGTTGGCGTCGAGGAACACCCCGGACTGCTTGAAGTGCAGGTTGCCGTAGTACTGATGCCAGGTGTCGGTCAGATCCGAGGCATACAGGGCGCCGCCAACCGGGCTTTGGGTAAACAGATCGGCGCCGACAAACGAAATGCCGCCGGCCTCGGTATTGGCGCCATAACCGAAAAAGTTGCCCTTGCCTGAAGCACTGTCCTGATTCTTGAATGCCGTGAAGTGACCGGCTTGCAGGTTCATGCCGTCGATTTCGCGGCTGTTGAGCAGAAAACCTGTGGCGTACTCCGGTTGCAGGCGTTTGTCCGCGGTATCGAACACCGGGGATTCGACCTCCATTTCGCCAAACGCCAGGGTGGTGTTCGATGCCTTGAGCTTGATCGCGCCGCCACCGCTGGAGTAATTGCTTTCGCTACGACCGTCACTGCCCACGGGCAGCAGACCGGTTCCGGAATGGCCTTTGCCACCGTCGAGTTTCAATCCAGCAAAGGCATGGGCATCGAGACCGAAACCAACTGTCCCCGGCGTGAAACCGGATTCAAAAGCGCTGATAAAACCTTGAGCCCATTCGGCTTTGTAGCTTTTTCCGGTCGGCAAGGGGGATCGATAGTCGCTATTCAGATAAAAGTTTCGACTGAGCACGCCAAGGGTTGAGCCCTCGAAAAATCCTTCTGCGCCTTGCGCCGATTCCTCGGCCGGTGCGTGGTTGGCCAGCAGGCAGAAAAACAGGGCAACAGGCGCCCTGAAGTCTTGCAGGGAAAGGATCATCAATGGGTCACCAAAGGGGCAGGGTTATGCCAGGTTCTGCCTTTGCAATGGCCATGACACTGTCCTTACTTGGGGGGAGTGAGGTGGTCATGGTCACGTAGATCGGGTCGGGAGTATTGAATCGGTGTGCTGTCTTTGATACCTGGTGCGCAAAGTGGCTAGAACCCCCAATTGGGCTGTCCATCGGCACGGCCCTGCAAGCGGTCGGCTATCGATTATTCTGGTAATGAGGCAAGCGCTGCCGGCCGAGGAGGGGACGCAATCATGTCTGCACAGGATCGAGAACTGCTGGACCAGGTGCTTGCCGCCCATGGCGGCCTGATGCGCTGGAACAGTTTCAATAAGGTCTGCGCCACGATCGTCACCGGCGGCTCGCTCTGGGGCATGAAAGGGTTGACCCAGGACAGCGCGCCACGCCAGATGACCGCGTGGCTGCATGAACAAAGAGCCTCGGTGAAACCCTTCGGCGCACCGGAGCAATTCACGGCCTATACGCCGAACCGAATCGCTATCGAGAATACCGCGGGCAAGGTGATTGCCGAGCGCCATGCGCCCCGGGCATCCTTCAAGGGCCATGGGGAACACACGGCGTGGGACCCGTTGCACCGGGCCTACTTCAACGGCTATGCGATGTGGTCCTACCTGACCATGCCCTTCCTGTTCACCTTGCCGGGAGTAACCTGCGAGGAAATCGAGCCCCTGCAAGAGGGGGCCGAACTCTGGCGGCATTTGCGGGTGCATTTTCCCGACAGCATCGCAACCCACAGCACCATCCAGGACTTCTATTTCGGCGATGACTTTCTGCTGCGCCGCCACGACTACAACGTCGATGTGAGCGGCGGCATGCCCGCAACCCAACTGGTTGGTGACTACGTCGAAGCCGACGGATTGCGCATGCCGGGCAAGCGGCGAGCCTATCGACGCAAGATCGATGGGCAGGTCAACAAGGAGGCGTTGCTGGTGTCGATCGACTTGAGTGAGATCCATTACTCGTAGCAAAAAGTCGTGTCTTGGCGTAAACCGGCGGAGCGCGAAGCCAGCCATCGTGTCCTGTGGGAGCGAGCTTGCTCGCGATAAGGCCGGCACATCCAGCATTGATACTGGCTGACACTCCGCCATCGCGAGCGAGCTCGCTCCCACCTTTGTTTTGTGGTGTGACAAGCATTTGTGGGCGTCACTGAAACCTGTGGGAGCGAGCTTGCTCGCGATGAGGCCGGCACGTCCAACATTGATATCGGCTGACACTCTGCCATCGCGAGCAGGCTCGCTCCAACAGGGTTTAGGGGGTTTCCATGCCGCCAAAATGAAATGAGCGCCACCCGGACGCTCATTTTTTCAGATCCTGTTCATTTGGTTTTCACCACCGCCGGTGGGGTCCAGTCACCGTCGAGGACATCGGCTTGCGGCCAGTAGGCGCGGATGTACAGCGAGAATTCGGCACCTTTGGGCGAGGGCAGCCAGTTGCTTTCCTTGTCCTTGCCCGGTGATTCACTTTGCACGTAGATGGTCAGCGAGCCGTCAGGATTGGTTTGCAGGGATTTGTTCTTGGTGCCGATGGAGTAACGCTTGAGCTCGTTCGGCGAGAAGAAGTGCTGTTCGTTGTACAGCGTCAGCGACCAGAACCCCCTGACTGGCGGCAGCTTGCCTTTGGCGAACGTGACGCTGTAGCCGTACCGGCCGTTGAGGCGCAGGCCGTTCTCATCCAGGTCCTGGTAGAAGTATTTGGTCTCTTTCTGCTGGTTCACGAATATGTTCGAACGCGCGACGGCGGTACGGGTGAAATAGTCGGTGCCGAACGCTGCACCGTTGCTCACGGTGCTCCAGTGATTGGGCAATTGCAGACCGTAGTTGCGGAACTGCAACAGCGGGTCGATCACTTCGCTGTCGGCCTTTTTCGCCTCGTCGATCATCGCGGCGCGAAGTTGCGGGTCGGCCTTGGCGATAGCCGCGAGGGCGGCCATTTGCGCGTAGCGGGCTTCTTCCCCCGGCAATGGCTTGGCGTCCTTGAGCAGGGCCGGCAGCTCATCGAAGAACTTCTCCGGCACCACCCACCTGGTTTCGGCATTGCCTTCAGAAGCCTGGGCCGGGAATTTCGGCAGCCTGGCCCAGTTGCGCTTCTTCATCTTGCCGTCGTATTGCGACAGCGGGTACATGTCGATGCCCGACAATGCGGGTTGCACAGCCTGACGATCGGCGGCGGTATCGTCCTGAAATACCCGAGGGATCACGAACCCGGTGTTCGTACGCGCCCGGTACACCCGCTTGATGCCGGGCGGCACCTTGCCGTTCCAGTCCGGGCCGACCAACAGGTAGAAACCCGGTTGGGTGTTATACATTTTGCCCATCTCGACGAAGCTGTCCGAACGCAGGTCCACCACCTGATACACCCAGAATCGGCCGTCGAAGTCCGGCACTTGCAGCACCACCGGCTCAATGTCCAGGGCGATGCTGCCGGCGCCGTACACCACGTCCTGGTTCTGACAGGCCACCAGCCGCTCGGCCGGGTCGATGTAGTCGCTGAGCATCGACAGCCGATTGATCGGGGCCACGGGTACGATGCCGCCCATCAAGCCGGGTTCCGGCAAGTTCTTGAAGGCCTGGCGACGATTGAAGATATTGGCCATCGGCCAGGCCCAGAAATACGCCTCGCGCGCCATCATGCGCACATACGGTTCGGTTACTTTGGTGCCGGCGACAGGGCCTGAGACAGGGCTGGCGACCGGAGCGGCAACAGTGACTTGCGCTGCGTAACCCGGCGTACTCAACAGGGCTGCGGTTGTGACCGTACTGGCGAAAGTCAAGGCGAGGAGGGCATGACACCGGGGTAAACGATTCATGAAGCGTCCTTACTTGTCGGCAGTCACCGAATGCAGGTGATTCGCTCTCAAGATAGCTCATCCTTTACCCCAGTGCTGTTCAGCGCAGGCGCGAGGGCCTCAGATCGACCTCAAAGATGATCGGCATCAATCACCGCCTTGGCGAACGCCTGCGGATCTTCCTGCGGCAGATTGTGGCCGATGCCACCATTGATCAACCGGAACTCGTATTTGCCGGTGAAGCGCTTGGCATAGTCTTCAGGTGCCGGGTGCGGTGCGCCGTTGGCATCGCCTTCAAGGGTGATGGTCGGCACGCTGATGGACGGCGCCGTGGCCAGTTTCTGCTCCAACGCTTCGTACCGACTTTCGCCCTGGACCAGGCCCAGGCGCCAGCGGTAGTTGAACACGGTGATGTCGACATGGTCGGGGTTGTCCAGCGCCTTGGCACTGCGGTCGAAGGTGGCGTCATCGAACGCCCATTTCGGCGAGGCCAGTTGCCAGATCAGCTTGGCGAAGTCATGGGTGTTCTTCTCGTAACCGGCGCGACCACGGTCAGTGGCGAAGTAGAACTGATACCACCACTGCAATTCCGCCTTGGGTGGCAGCGGGTTCTTGCCGGCCGCCTGGTTGCCGATCAAATAACCGCTGACCGAAACCAGCGCCTTGACCCGTTCCGGCCACAGTGCCGAGACAATGCCGGCCGAACGCGCACCCCAGTCGTAGCCACCGAGCACCGCTTGCTTGATCTTCAGGGCATCCATGAAGTCGATGACATCACTGGCCAGTGCAGCCGGTTGGCCATTGCGCAGGGTTTTGTCGGACAGGAAATGCGTATCGCCATAACCCCGGGCATACGGCATCAGCACCCGATAACCCTTGGCGGCCAGCAACGGCGCAACCTCATCATAGCTATGAATGTCGTACGGCCAGCCGTGCAGCAGGATCACCACCGGCCCGTTGGCCGGGCCTGTTTCTGCGTACGCCACGTCCAGCAGCCCGGCGTTGACATGCTTGAGCGGGCCGAAGGGCGAGGGCGCCGCCTGGGTGGTACCGGCAGGGACCACGGCTGGCTGCGCGGTGGCGGCCGTTTGCGCGTGGGCCGCACCGAGCACGCCGAACAGCGTCAGCGCGAGGATCGAAGGGCCGACCAGGTGGCGGCGAGTCTTGCCGGATTTGCTGTTGCGCAGTGCCATCTTCATGGGATGTCTCCATTACCAGCCGTGGGTCAGGGGTTCCGTCCGAACCCCTTCAAACCTTACGTGTATTCAAGCGCGGCAACGTATCTGGCCTGTGTCCAATTGCGGGCCGGATGAAAGTCTGTGTATCGAGGTGTCACGCCGATACACTGTGATACACAAAAGGTCAGACACTGGAGGGGGGGCAGGATCAGCATGAAGGCTAACTCGACTAAAGCACTATTTAGTCGAGTTATGTTGGCAAATGCTTCGATTATGCCAATAACGTTGCGATTTAAAGGCAGGGAGACAAAATGAATCCAAGCACCACGAAAATTGCAGAGCTGATCAAAACCCTGGCCCTTGATCCCCATATCGAAGGTGGTTTCTTTCGCAGAACCTACCAGTCGGACGACCAGAACATGATTCTGACGTCCGCTGGCCAACGGCATTGCATGACGTCGATTTTCTATCTGCTGACCCAGGACGCTCCAATAGGTCATTTCCATCTGAACCGGTCAGACATCGTTCATTACTATCATCTGGGCGATCCGATTCAGTACACGCTGATTTTTCCGGACGGCACATTGAAAACCATTGTGATGGGTCACGACGTTCTCGCCGGACAATGCTTGCAACTGCATGTGCCCGGTGGCATCTGGAAAGCTTCGCAGGTGATGCACGGTGCAGCAGGATTCGGCTTGATCAGTGAAGCGGTTACGCCAGGCTTTGATTTCGCGGATATGGAAATGGGTGACCGGCAAAAGCTCGGTCAGCAGTTTCCTGAGCATTGGGCATTGATCGAAAGGCTGACGCGAGGATGAGCTTGCTTCAAGATCTGTGAGAGTCTGGGCCAATCTGGGCATATCTCATTACGTGTAATGTATATTATGTTAAACGATGTATTGAAGCAGATCCCCGCCTAAGTCCTGAGCTCCACGTACTACCCGGAAGTAATTCTGAGAAATCCATGCTAGTAATTATCCTGTTTTCCGCACCGCTGTACCGTCCGCTTCGGCTGTCATCGGTGTCGAGTGGCTCACCATTCATAGGCAACGAAAGCAGCCCGAACCAACTCCACCGTGAACTACACTGAGTTAAGTTTCATTAGAGCTGCGAAATGTTGATGACAAGACTCCAAAGCCCGTTTCCGATATTTCCACCGATGTCTGATTTTTTCCGGTGCATTACCGTTTAATGAAGGTGCTGTCAGCCTAAAAAGGCAGGTTTTTGCCCATCCCAGAAGCTGTAAAAACAGCTTTGACGTGTTCCAGGTCACGACTAATGCGACCCGCGGCGTTGACTGCGCATTCGCTCAGTCAACGAACATCGATGATCGAAAGCGGTGAGTTCTTGACCGTTTTTACACACCCAGGGCCACAAGCGGACATTCAAAGGGCTCGATAACCAACCATGATAGCCGCCATCTATACAACTTAAGCTCATCCAAACGCCCTATCACAAACAAGCTGACAATCAGGTCCAGGTGCGCACCACCCGCATTCTTGTACACGGTGATCTCCTCCTCACCCCGCTCAAAGGCCAGCAATTGACTCAGATCGAAAAGATCCCCCTCGATTAGAGGAAAAGTAGGCAGATTTGGCCTACGCCAGTCAGGCCGCTATCAGCATGGTGCTGTCGCAGGCGGAACATCTAATAGCCTTTAGACCGATCAACTACATTCAAGAGAGGCACTCCCTCACACTCTCTTCGGAGATTCTCAACAATCACAGCCACACTACCTTCAATCTGCACATCGCTTGCAATATGTGGGGTCAGGAGCACTTGAGGGTGTTTCCAGAGTGGGTTGTCTTGAGTGGGAGGCTCTTGTACCAAAACATCCAGTACGGCACCTCCAAGACGGCCTTCATCCAACGCAGAAAGCAGATCCGCTTCTACAACGTGGGCGCCACGTCCCACGTTAATCAGTCCAGCGCCATGAGGGAGACAATCGAGCCTTGCTCCATTGAGTATCCGGTCTGTTTCGGGTGTCAGCGGCAACATGTTCACAAGGATGTCGCACTGCCCTAAAAACTCCTCTAATTCGTCCGGGCCGACGTAACAGCGACCACCTGGCACCTCCTTCGAAGAACGATTCCAGCCACTGAGCTGAAATCCCGATGGCTGAAGGCGATCAAGCGCGGCACGTCCGAGATTGCCAACCCCCATGACACCAACACGCCGCTGTGAAGCATGCACGATTGGTCGAGGTTGCCAGCGAGCACTTCGCTGATCCTCTTGGTAAGCAAGGATGTTTCGATGCAAGGCAAGAACACCAAACAGAACATACTCAGCCATGATGTCAGCCATCGAGCTGTCTACCAGCCGTATTAGCGACACGTGAGCAGGCAAACTAGCCAAATCGAACTGATCAACTCCAGCCCCGGCAGCGTAGATGAGCCGAAGATTACCAAACTGCTCCGAAAGTTTGGCAAGAGGCTCCCAAGCCAGGATGTAATGCACCTCTGCCGGGTCACCGATATCAGGCCATTGGCGGAACTCTAGTTCAGGGGCGAGCGTTGACAGGCAATCTCGCCATTTCTGCGCATCGGCGGGGTCGGCCATGTATAGGATGCACATAGAAAACTCCCTATTCGCCTTTCAGATGCGCATAGCTATCAACGAAACGCTTAAATTTGTGTTTGCCACAAGTGTACGCTTCATACTTTGCGGGTAAAGCCTCACTCACGCAGGTTGGCACAGGCTCAACAACCGCATCAAAATCCAAATCAATAAAGAAAGGTATTGAATAGCGCTCTAGACCGCTAGTATTTATGACGCGATGCATTGTCGATGTGTAGCGATCGTTGGTGAGGGTTTGAACTAGATCACCAATGTTGACGATAAAAGTGCCTTCAACGGGTGGGGCGGTAACCCACTCCCCTGCCCGGTTCTTGACTTGTAAACCGCCAACTGTGTCTTGAGACAGGACTGTCAGGAAGCCGTAATCCGTGTGAGCACCAATACCGATCTCTTCCAGGGAGACCTTTCCTGTCTGAGGCGGATAACGCAAAACTCGCTGAATAGTGATGGGTTTGCGTTGGCGTTGTTCAAAATAATTTTGCGGCAAGTCCAGACTCAGCGCGATGCCGCCGATGAGCATTCTCGCAAGCGCCAATACAGCTGAATGATAAGCCTCGGCAACCGTTTCGAATTGCGGCAGTCCGGATGGCATTTGATTAGGGCCAAAAAACGGAGAAACCTCATCGTAATGGGCTCCGTAATCAAAGCACTCTTTGAAGTCGCGCGTATTAGCAGGGTCTACGTTTTCCGCATACATCGGGATGTAACCACGTAGCGTAAGCCCGGAGTTCACGATGTTAAGTGTGTTCTTCTCCTCGGATGGAAGCTTGAAAAAAAGTTTGGTGAGCCTGTACATCTCATCTATCAGTTGCTGCGAAACGCCATGGTTTTTTATATAAAAAAAACCCACTTTTTCGCACGCTTCACCTATCTGGCTTGCCACCCGCAGCGGATTTTCGCCGTTTATGAGTGGCGAAATATCTATGACCGGGATTTCAGTG
Organism: Pseudomonas sp. BF-B-30; assembly: GCF_019956305.1. Taxonomy (NCBI): domain Bacteria; kingdom Pseudomonadati; phylum Pseudomonadota; class Gammaproteobacteria; order Pseudomonadales; family Pseudomonadaceae; genus Pseudomonas; species Pseudomonas sp. BF-B-30. The sequence goes on from NZ_JAHBDG010000027.1 coordinate 51,762, forward strand.
AACGCAGTTTGTTTGCTGGCCAAACGAACATCAAATAACTCAGTCACGCTTCTCTCCTTTCTAAATGGATGACAGACGCGGACGAGCCACACTCGTCCTTGTTTTGACGGATGTTAATCCTGGTTTTTTTGGCACGCAAGCAAAATGTACACCTGTGTCATAGATCGTTGACATAGGTGTACATTTATCCTAATTTTAAGTCACCGAGTCTGATGAAGCCCACTTTGGAGCGCACCACGATGTCCAGCGATCCCTTGCTGCAACCCTATAAAATCAAGAATCTGACCCTCAGAAACCGGATCATGACCACCTCCCATGAACCGGCCTACCCTGTGGACGGCATGCCCAAGGATCTCTACCGCGCCTACCACGTGGAGCGCGCCAAAGCCGGTGTCGCCCTGACCATGACTGCCGGTTCCGCTGCCGTATCCCGAGACAGCCCGCCGGTGTTCAACAATGTGCTCGCCTACAAGGACGAAGTAGTCGGATGGTTGAAGGACCTGACCGATGAATGCCACGAACATGGCGCGGCTGTGATGATCCAGTTGACTCACCTGGGCCGTCGCACCCGCTGGGACAAGGCCGACTGGTTACCGGTGGTGTCGCCATCACATCGGCGGGAGGCTTCACACCGCTCCTTCCCGAAGAAAATGGAGGAATGGGACATCGAGCGGATCATCAAGGACTATGTAGATGCTGCGGAGCGCATGAAGGCAGCAGGTCTCGATGGCCTGGAGCTTCAAGCTTACGGGCATTTGATGGACCAGTTCTGGTCGCCGTTGACCAATGACCTCGACGGCCCTTACGGCGGGTCGCTGGAAAACCGCATGCGCTTTACCTTCGACATCCTGCGTGGCATCCGCCAGCGGGTCGGCGAAGATTTCCTGCTTGGGGTTCGCTACACCGGTGATGAAGAATTGCCCGGTGGCTTTACTGCCAGTGAGGGCATGCAGGTTTCTCACATGCTCAAGGACAGCGGACTGGTCGACTTCCTGAACGTAGTGCGCGGTCACATTGATACGGATGCCGGCCTGACTGATGTCATCCCGATTCAGGGTATGCGCAACTCGCCCCATCTCGACTTCGCTGGCGAGATCCGCTCCTCAACTGGCTTCCCGACCTTCCACGCAGCGAAGATTCCCGATGTCGCCACCGCGCGCTACGCGATCGCCTCGGGCAAAGTGGACATGGTGGGCATGACTCGCGCGCACATGACCGATCCGCACATCGTGCGCAAAATCATCGAGAGGCGCGAAGAAGACATTCGCCCGTGCGTGGGCGCCAACTACTGTCTGGATCGCATCTACCAGGGCGGCGCGGCCTACTGCATCCACAACGCAGCGACGGGTCGGGAAACCACCATGCCTCATGACATTCCCAAAGCCGCAGTCAAGCGCAAGGTGCTGGTGGTCGGTACCGGCCCTGCTGGGCTGGAAGCGGCGCGGGTCGCCGGTGAGCGTGGCCATGACGTGACGGTGCTTGAAGCCGCTGACCAACCCGGCGGGCAGATTCGTCTGACTGCGCTGAGTGAGCGGCGTCGTGAGATGATCAGCATCATTGATTGGCGCATGGCGCAATGCGAACGGCTGGGGGTGAAGTTTCACTTCAATACCTGGGCCGAAGCCGACACCGTGCAAGCCTTCGAGCCAGACGTGGTCATCGTTGCGACCGGCGGCCTGCCGGATACCGAGGTGCTCCGCAAAGGTAACGAACTCGTGGTTTCAACCTGGGACATCATTTCCGGTGACATCAAGCCCGGTCGCAACGTACTGATCTTCGACGATGCTGGGGATCATGCCGCCCTGCAGGCTGCCGAGGTCATCGCGCAAAGCGGTGCGAGAGTCGAAATCGTCACCCCTGACCGCTCGTTTGCACCTGAAGTCATGGCCATGAACCTGGTGCCCTACATGCGCAGCCTGCAGGACCTGGAGGTCACCTTCACCGTCACCTACCGGGTCGATACCGTGGAAAAACGTGATGGCGGGCTCGTTGCAACCTTTGGCAGCGATTACGGACAGGTTCACAAGCAGCGCGTGGTCGATCAGGTGGTCGTCAACCATGGCACCCTTCCCCTGGACGACTTGTACTTCGAATTGCGTCCTCTCTCCACCAATGGCGGCGCGGTAGAACAGCATGACCTGATCGCCGGCACGGCACAGAACATCGTCACCAACCCCGAAGGACGCTTCCAGCTGTTCCGGATCGGTGACGCCGTGTCTGCTCGCAACACCCACGCTGCCATCTACGATGCTTTGCGCCTGGTGAAAGAAATCTGAATCCGAGCCTCCATTCTTGATGGAGCGGAGGCTCGCCATGAACAAGAGGGAAACCATGTCAGCAATGACCATTAAATCGAAGGCGGCAGTCGCTTTCGGCCCAGGACAGCCGTTACAGTTGGTGGACATCGATGTCGCACCGCCCAAGGCTGGTGAAGTACGGGTACGAATCGTGGCAACCGGTGTCTGCCACACGGATGCTTTTACCCTGTCGGGCGACGATCCCGAGGGGATCTTTCCTGCCGTGCTGGGTCATGAGGGCGGAGGGATCGTCGAGTCAATAGGCGAAGGCGTTACGTCATTGTCGGTCGGCGACCATGTGATTCCGCTGTACACGGCCGAGTGCCGGCAATGCAAATTCTGTCTGTCGGGCAAGACCAACCTGTGCCAGGCAGTCAGAGCGACACAGGGCAAGGGCCTGATGCCTGACGGAACATCGCGCTTCTCCTTTCAGGGCCAGCCGGTGTTCCACTACATGGGTTGCTCGACCTTTTCCGAGTACACGGTACTGCCGGAGATCTCCCTGGCCAAAATCCCCAAGGATGCGCCGCTAGAACAGGTGTGCTTGTTGGGCTGTGGCGTGACCACAGGCATTGGTGCCGTACTCAATACCGCCAAGGTCGAGGCCGGGGCGAGCGTAGCGATATTCGGGCTCGGTGGGATCGGGTTAGCGGCCATCATCGGCGCGAAAATGGCCAACGCCGGGCGAGTCATCGCCATTGATATCAACCCGGCCAAGCGGGACGTCGCCCTATCGCTCGGTGCAACCGATTTCATAAATCCCAAGGACTATGACAAGCCCATCCAGGACGTGATTGTCGAGCTCACCGACGGTGGCGTGGACTATTCGTTTGAATGCGTCGGCAACGTCAAGTTGATGCGAGCTGCTCTGGAGTGCTGCCACAAGGGCTGGGGTGAATCGATCATCATCGGTGTCGCCGGCGCAGGCCAGGAAATCAGCACCCGCCCTTTCCAACTGGTGACCGGGCGCGTCTGGCGCGGCAGCGCGTTTGGCGGGGTCAAGGGCCGCACGGAACTTCCCAGCTACGTTGAAAAAGCGAGCACCGGCGAAATTCCGCTGGAAACCTTCATCACCCATAACCTTGGCCTTGAAGACATCAACAAGGCTTTTGAATTGATGCATGCCGGGCAAAGCATTCGCACCGTCATTCATTTCTGACCAAGGCACTGCCGTGATATCGGCCAGCGCTCACACCCGCATCACAACCCAAAGGAAATCAGAATGTCTGTTTTTACCCATGTCACTGTCGGTACCAATGACCTCGCCAAAGCACGGAATTTCTATGATGGCGTTCTCAAAGAAATTGGTCTCAACCGTGTTGCCGACCTCGATGAATCCGGCTCCATCTGGGGCGTGGATAAACCGTCGTTCTTCGTGCTGAAACCCGCCAATGGCAATCCTGCCAACGTTGGCAATGGCGTGACTGTCAGCTTCGAAGCGCCAAATCGCGCGGCGGTACATGCATTCCACGAAACCGCACTCGCCGCCGGTGGTACCTGTGAAGGCCAACCGGGTTCGCGTAACTGGGCAGAAAATGCCTATGCCGCTTACGCTCGGGACCTTGATGGCAACAAACTGGCTGTCTATTGCTTCAAGGCCGAATAATCGCAACCGTCTGACGCCTTCTGCAGTGAAGGCCCTTCAGCGGGCCTTCACTGTAATCCCCTGCCCTGGCTACATTCCCCGCCGCGCAACCTCAGCGCCTGCCTTCACTGCCTGCCCCACAATGGACTCGATGTTCTGATCGGCCATCGACTGCAGCGCTGCCGCCGTCACGCCACGGTAAGCCATCAACGACTCAATCATTTGCCGCGGATCGCGGCTGGCAAGCATCTGGCCACCCCCCACTACTACGCCTTGTGCAGCGCGCTGCGCGATGACAAGGGGAATTCCCGCAGCCACCGCCTGATTAGTCAGTGCCATTTGCAACATTGCCGGGAAAGCCGGCCCAGTCCCGGACAATGCGCTGAGGTAATCGATACAGTCTTCATTAGGCACTTCGTCCGCTGAACCTACGCACTCGAACAGTCGCTGCACCCACTTGCGGTCGCGCTCTAGAAGGTTTCCGGCACTGTACCAAGGCGTGAACGACTGCCTGATTTCCACGACTGCATTCGGCATGGCCCGCACCACTGCATCCGCACCGGTGGCTGCGCTGATGGCTGCCGCCGGTACTCCAGCCATCAGGGAAATCACCAACTTGCCGCGGGCGTTGATCTGCAGTTCACGAAACTGCTCCGGCCGGATGGACAGCACGACAATATCGCTGAGGTCCACCAACTGCTGGTTGTCGGCCAGCAGTCTCACGCCTGGCTCGAAGGTACTGACGCCGGAGCGGTTCGAGATCAACAAATGGTCAGGCTTGATGAAACCGCTATCAAGGAGCGCCTCGGCGATTGCACGCCCGAGCCAGCCGGTGCCCCCAATGATGCCCAGGGTTCTATTCTCCATCGGCAGGAGACTCCTCGAATGTATCGACCAAGGGAACGAAAACACCGGGCTCTTTTTCTGCGTAGCCGAACTTTCCATAAAAGCGGTCCAGCTCGCGCCGCTTCGGTACTTTGCCGGTAAACACGCTCACGTACTGAGGAATCCGTCGAAATCGAACGACGATATCTTCATTGGTTTTCATGGAGATGTAGCCGATCTGCGTGAGGTAGATCGTCCTGGCCCGAACGTCGGCCCCCTCTGCGTCGTAGCCAAACCGTCGGAACATCGCGGCCAGGGCATTCATCCGTGCTTCATCGGCTAAAGCGATTTCAGCTGTGACCTCGTCCGATTGCAGCGCCCAACTGCGCACGGCAAATTCGAATTGCGAGTCGAACAGCTCAGGGTTCACCCAGCACTCAAAGACGTTGAGAATCGCTTCGGAAATACTTTCTGCGTAACTCTCGCATTGGCTGACCATACCGCCGGTGTTCTTATCCCGCCATCGAGCCAGGAGTGCCGCGAGCAGCTGTTCCCGATCTTCATAGAACCAGTAGAAGCTGGTACGAGACAAATTCAAGCGTTTGGCCAGCGGCATCACCCGCACAGCATCCACACCCGACTCTTTAAGAGCATCGTAGGCCGCGTCCAGCCAAACATCGACAGAGCCTCGCCAGCCTGCGTCCTGCGCTTTGGTTTTCGCCCTTCCTGTCTGTGACATTCGGGTGCACCTTCAATTTAAGAATTCTTCTCCACTGTACACCGCAGGATCCGTGGCGTACACGGTATGTACATAGGCGTACATTTTCGAGACGCTCGTTCGCCAAATCAAGTGAGCATGCCATCAATGGACCCGAATCAATTCACTGGTCAAAAAAACGCGGATTCCACATAAAAAAAACGCGGCGCACGAAGTACTTCATGCGCCGCGCTGCTGTAGATCAACTCAGCGATATACCGCTACGGGTTCACCGATGACGTCCCGATTGATCGTGAGGCCCAATCCTGGGGCCTGCGGGGCACGGATACGTCCATCCACCACGGGAATGTCGACGTGCGCCGTGATCGGAGGGTACATATCGCGCGTATCAAGCACGCAGCGCAGATTTCGGTGTGGGATTGATTGCCCGAGGTGAGTCAGCGCAGCGAACGCTACCTGTGAGCCAGCGGTCTCCTGGACGCTCATCGTCAAGCCGGAGGTCATGCACATGTCGCGCAGACGTCGGGCTCTGGTCAGGCCGCCGTGTTTGGAAACTTTCAGACCAATACCGTCTGCAGCTTTCTCGCTGATCAGTTGCGTCACCGAAGCTTCATCCGTCGCCAGCTCGTCCATGATCAATGGAACATTGGTTCGCTGGCGCAGGGACATGTGCTCAGCCCATGTGGCGCACGGCGCCTCAAGGACGAAGTCCAGCCCGGATGGCAGCAGTCTCAACATGCGCAATGCATGCTCTACCGTCAGGCCACCGTTGCAATCAACGATGAAGTATTCCTCGGGGCGGGCATCTGCAAGTGATGCCTCAATGCGCGCGGCATCCAGCGCGGGCCCACCCTCCTCCGGTGTTGCGCCGACCTTCACCGAATGCCCCAAGTATCCTTGCTTTCGAGTCTGAGCAACTCGACGACGCATGTCTTCAGGATCGCCGGCATAGGTCGAGTCGATGATCGGCATGGACAGTCCTGTACTACCGCCCAGCAGTTCACAAACCGGCATACCCACCGCTTTACCCAGGATGTCCCAGCAAGCCACATCGATTGCAGCTTTTGCATGGAGGTGGCCCATCAAGGTGCTGTCCATGACATCGTTTATTCGATCAACCTGTCGGGGATCCCGGCCGATGAGCATGTCTGCCATTTCGGCGATACCCGCTCTCACCCCCAGGGCGTGCGCTGCAATGTAGTTCGGGCCGAAGGGTGTCGACTCGCCCCAGCCTTCAAGGCCGGTATCTGTGCGAATACACACTATCGTGGAGTCAAAACTTGTGTAAGTACGGCCGCCCGACAGCTTATAAACGCCGCCAGCGTATGGCAGATCTACTTGATAAACTTCAATTTCAATGATCTTCACAAACACTCTCCTGTGGTGGCACCAATACCAGTTTTCCCGCATAACGTTTTTCTATGAAGTCATTCTGTGCCTTGGCAATGTCGGACAGTGGATAACTGTTGCTGACAAAGGGACGGATACGACCGTGTTCAATATGACTGACCAACTCATTGAAAACTGCATCCTCCTGGAAAGTGCAGCCATGAAACGTGAGGTCTTTCAAGTAAAGCGTTCGTAGATCCAGTTCGACGATTGGGCCGGCGATAGCACCCGAAACAGCGTAACGACCACCCCGCTTGAGCACTTGCAACAGCGCGGGCCAATCTTTCCCACCCACCAGGTCCAGCACCACGGAAACGCTGTTTTCTCCAAGCGCCTCAACCAGGTTTTCGTCTCGATGAATTACGCGATCGGCGCCCAGAGACAGAATTTGATCCGCCTTGCTTGCGCTGGTAATTGCGATCACCTCGGCACCGCGGCATTTCGCCAATTGGACCGCAGCCGATCCCACACCGCCGCTTGCACCGGTGATCAGTACTTTGTCGGCGCCACTGACGGCTGCGCGCTGGAGTAAAAGTTCGGCGGTTGAATAGGCACATGGAATCGAAGCTAATTCTATATCGCTCCAATCACTGTTCACCGGCCAGGTGTCCGCTGCCGGCGCTACTGTAAATTGCGCAAAAGCCCCATTGCAGTCCGAACCGTAGGTCCAGCACTCGAACGGCCGATTCTCAACCGGTGCTCGCAGCATGTTGCGTACCAGCACGCGCTGTCCGACTCGAGAATCGTCCACCCCTTGGCCAACCGCAACAATGCGTCCGCAGCAATCGGCACCCTGGATCAGCGGAAACTTGAGCGGAACACCGGACCAGGATGCGTCCTCAGTGTCGATCTTAGCGAACCCGGAAGCGCCGCCCGAATTGGTGTCGCCGGTTATTTGTTTGGAGTACCAACCAATACGCGTGTTGATGTCGGTGTTATTGACTCCAGCAGCGCCGACTTTTATCAAGACTTCGCCGGCACCAGGGCGAGGCACTGGCACATCTGTATGGTATTCAAGCTGCTCAGTACCCCCATGCCCCTTCAGAAGCACAGCGTGCATGGTCTTGGGTAATGTAAGCGTCATTCGGCTCTCCTAGTCATTTGGGGGTATACAACCTGTCTTCGGTTTTTTATTAGTCGGCGGATTTGCCAAGAGGTTGTTTGCTGCGTGTGCAAACAAAAGACTTTACTGGCGGTTTTTTATTCTTATTCATTAGGCGCTCAAACTCTGTGCATTCAATGGCCCAAGTGTTGCCAGCAAAAACAATGAGGTTTGTAAACTGCAAACTTGTAGCTTTCTACTTATAGAAAACCTTAGCAGTGGAGACTCCCTGGCTATAATGATATTTTAGATAGATAAATGATTACTTCACGTTATGAACAGCTGACGTTCCGCGGGATTGTGCGCTATGGCCATGATCAATGCTCCCGCAGAGAATGGGCTGACAGTGAAACTACATTTCGCCCCATTCCAACCGATCTGAGCACGATTCAAAATTTTCGATTCAGAAATTTTGGATAACGTCAGGTTATCCTTGGTCCGGTAAAAAAGTTGCTGGACGCTTCTATCCATGGAAATTAAATAATGGCTCCGCCAAAAAACAACCAGGTAGGTTGCCATATGAAATTTAATAATAAAGTGGTGGTCATTACCGGCGCTGCCGGCGGTGTCGGACAGGCATTAGCGTTATTGTTCGCCCGAGAAGGCGCAAAGCTTGTTTTGTCCGATCTTGATGAAGCCGGTTGCAAATCAATTTCCGCCAAAGTCCGTGACTTGGGCGCCGAAGTGCACTATGTGGCAGGCGATTTACGCCGAAAAGAATATTGCGAAGCGATTGTCCAAACTGCCGTCGATATTTTTTCGGGGATCGACATCGTATTGAACAATGCGGGCATCATTCCCCGCGGCACGATTGAGGAAACCACTGACGACATGTGGTTTGACGCCATGGGTGTAAACCTGAATGCGGTGTTCTTCATCTGCCGTGCCGCGATACCGCACATGAAAAATCGCCCAGGCGCCGCAATCGTCAACACATCATCTGTCTGGGGCATTTATCCAGGTCCCGCCCACGTGGCGTATTGCACAAGCAAAGGGGCCGTCGCGGCGTTAACCAAAAATCTAGGCCGCGATTGCGCCCCCTTGGGCATCCGCGTCAACGCCGTCTGCCCGCACGAAATCAACACCCCGATGATACGCAGCGGCTTTGAGCGTCGTGGCCTGGATCCGGACAAAGCCGTGCAAGAACTGAACAAGAGCGTGCCATTAGGCCGTATCGCCGAGCCTGAGGACATTGCGGATGTCATCGCATTTCTGGCGTCTGACGAGGCCAGGTACATCGCCGGCGAAACGGTAGAAGTCACAGGCGCCAAGCCGGTGTCCGGCTAAGGAGAGGTAGCGATGCTCAATGGTAAGAATGTAGTGGTGACCGGGGGCGGCAGAGGGATTGGCCGAGGCATCACCGAACAATTGCTTGAGGCGGGAGCTTCTGTATTGATCGCTCAGCGCCAGGCACTGGACGCCGACTTGCAAAATCACCCTCAAGTCTATTTCGTCGAGGCTGATCTCGCCTCGATGGAGTCACCCAATTTGATTGCACAGTTTGCCCAGGAGCAGCTTGGCGGAATCGATGTATTGGTTAACAACGCCGGGTTCATGTTCGAGAAATCCATTGATGATATGACCGAACAGGACTGGGATCGCATGATGGCTGTCAATCTGCGGGCGCCAGCGTTCTTGTGCAAAGCGTTGGTGCCCCAGATGCGTCAGCGAGGCGGTGGCAGCATCATCAACATCGGCTCGATCGAAGGGATAGGCGCCAACCCTGAACATGCCGCGTACTGTGCCTCCAAGGCCGGCATCCATGGGCTGACCCGAGCCTTGGCAATCGATCTCGGCCGAGACGGCATCCGCTGCAATGCCATTGCTCCAGGGTGGATCAATTCCGAGTTGAGTGATGCGTACCTCGCCGCTCAAGCTGATCCGCGTGCGGCGCGCCATGCACTCCTGCGCCTTCATCCGGTCGGACGTACCGGATTGCCGGCGGATGTTGGCGGGACAGTCGTTTTCCTGGCCTCGGAGTCATCGGCCTTCATCACCGGGCAGGTGCTCGTGGTGGATGGGGGGCGCACGGCGAAACTGCCACTGCCGTTTTGATCGAATCAGCCTGAATTGCGACGGAGGGAGTCAGTTACTCTCCTCCGCCGCAAATTTTTGCGGCGGGCAACGCATTCATTACTTGGGTGCTTTGTTCTCTATCAGACAATTGCCACCATCGATCACCAGCAACTCACCGGTAATGTAGCTGGACTCAGGTGAGGCCAGAAACGTAACGGCAGCAGCTACTTCTTCCGGGCGACCAGCCCTGCCAACCGGAACATACTTCGCTGCATTCTCTTCCTCTGAAGTGCTTGACCCTGTGGCGATCCAGCCAGGTGCGACCGAGTTCACAGTGATCCCATAGCGAGCGACCTCAAGGGCCAGGCTCATGTTCATGCCCACCATTCCGGCTTTTGCCGCGGCATAAGCTGCCTCTCCCGGATTACCGGCTCGAGTGCCAGTCGTGGAACTGACATTGATGATTCGGCCATAGTGTCTGTTACGCATCCCCGGCAAAATTCCACGGGTCAATAGAAAGGCGGTTGTCAGATTTCGAGCAATTGAAAGATTCCAACTATCGACACTCATGTCCGCTAGATCGGTAAAAGGCTCCGGATGACCCTGTGCGGCCATGCCGGCATTGTTCACAAGAATATCGATTCGCCCCCATACCGATTCCGCCCAAGTGGTAAGTTCAAGGACTTGATCCTCTTCACTCAAGTCCGCCGCACGCCCTTGCGCTTCAAATCCTTCGGCACGTAACTCCTCCACCCGATCATGGATGCGAGCGCTGCTGCCTGTGACGATCAACCGCACGCCCAGGCTGCCCAGACGCCTCGCAATCGCAATGCCAATTCCTCGTTCACTACCGGCTCCGCTGACAAGCGCTACCTGACCAGTCCAGTCCGCAACCATCGCGTTTGCTCCTATCGTCCGGGGTTAGCCCCTGAATCCATGGAAATTGAGGGGAAAGAGATACTCAACATACAACTCACACCTGGCGCTGCAGGTGGACATCTGGGGATACAGGCGCTGGTCCTGTTGGTAAGTACTGCGTCCTCATAGAAGATCAAGGCTGAATCATAGACGCATCAGGTACGGAGCGATGCATACCTCCGGCAAGGCTGGCGGTTGAGAGTCCTGAAACTGGTGGTGATTGGGTGCTAAATGCCCTCGCAGAGTGCTGATACCAGGCGTAGGATCGATACGATGACTGCTAATCACGCGTCGTTGGAAGGTGACTTCCAACCAATCTGCATTCACGCGCAAACGCAAGACATATACCGCCGCACTGTAAGGCCGCGCGCCCCTTCGCAGTACATGGGCCGTGTTCTCACAACAACAAAAGCGAGGTGAAAGCATGTCTGGTAATCGTGGTGTCGTGTATCTCGGCGCAGGCAAGGTCGAGGTGCAGACCATCCCCTATCCAAAAATGGAAGACCCGCGCGGCAAGCGCATTGACCATGGCGTGATCCTGCGCGTGGTTTCGACCAATATCTGCGGCTCCGACCAGCATATGGTGCGTGGTCGGACCACGGCCCAGGTCGGGCTGGTGCTTGGCCATGAAATTACTGGTGAGGTAATCGAGAAGGGCCGTGACGTGGAAAACGTGCAGATCGGTGACCTGGTCTCGGTGCCGTTCAACGTCGCCTGCGGCCGTTGTCGCAGTTGCAAGGAACAGCACACCGGCGTCTGCCTGACGGTCAACCCGGCGCGCCCCGGCGGTGCCTATGGCTATGTGGACATGGGCGACTGGGTCGGCGGCCAGGCCGAATACGTGCTGGTGCCGTATGCCGACTTCAACCTGCTGAAGCTGCCCGACCGCGACAAGACAATGGAGAAAATCCGCGACCTGACCTGCCTCTCCGATATCCTGCCGACCGGCTACCACGGCGCGGTGACCGCCGGTGTCGGCCCTGGCAGCACAGTGTATATCGCCGGTGCCGGTCCGGTCGGACTGGCTGCCGCCGCCTCCGCCCGTCTGCTGGGTGCGGCGGTGGTGATAGTCGGCGACGTCAATCCGCTGCGTCTGGCGCATGCCAAGGCCCAGGGCTTCGAGATCGCCGACCTGACCCAGGACACTCCGCTGCACGAGCAAATCGCCAACCTGCTCGGTGAGCCGGAAGTCGATTGTGCTGTCGATGCGGTCGGCTTCGAAGCCCGTGGCCACGGCCATGACGGCGCGCAGCACGAGGCCCCGGCCGATGTGCTCAACGCGCTGATGGGCGTGGTGCGGGTCGCCGGCAATATCGGTATCCCCGGTCTGTATGTCACCGAAGACCCGGGCGCGGTCAACAAAGCCGCCAAGCATGGCAGCCTGAACATCCGTTTCGGCCTCGGCTGGGCCAAGTCCCACAGCTTCCACACCGGCCAGACCCCGACGATGAAGTACAACCGTCAGCTGATGCAGGCGATCATGTGGGACCGGATCAACATTGCCGAGGTCGTCGGCGTGCAGGTGATCAGCTTGGACGACGCGCCGCGCGGTTACCACGAGTTCGATGCCGGGGTGCCGAAAAAATTCGTCATGGATCCGCACAAGCTGTTTAGCGCCGCCTAAGGAGCAGGTTGGAAAAGGGCAGCTTTGAGCTGCCCTTTTTTATGGCCGTGTCTCGTCCTGGAAACTAACTACAAATTGAGTACTTCATACACTCAGGTATGTTCACGCCTTTGCCTTAATCGCATACAGCCCACCGATAATCACCAACGTGGCTCCGATAACCACCCAGGTATCAGGGCGCTCGGCAAAAACGATCACACCAATCAAAGTGGCGAACACCAGAAGCGCATAATTGAAAGGCTGCAGGGAAGAAGCGGTCGCGTATTTCAGTGCTTGAATGAAGAGAATCTGAGCAACTACCCCCGTCAATGACAGGATCCCCATCAAGAGGCCCTGGACCGGAGTCGGAGAAACCCATGCGGGCAGCCCCGCAAATGTGACCGTCAGGGCACCCACACTCGCCATAAAGAGCATGTTCGTTGCAAAGGAATCGTGCTGGCTAATCCGGCGCGTCAGTACGTTGAACACTGCGAACGCCAAAGCCGCCAGCAGGGGAATCAGCGCCGCGAGTTCAAAAACCCCCGCGCCTGGTCGAAGGATGATCAGTGTCCCGGTGAACCCTATGGCGGCGGCAATCCAGCGCCGCAAACCTATGAACTCCCCAAGCACGGCCCCCGCCAATGCCAGTGCCATCAGCGGAAATACGGCATAGAGCGCATGCATTTCGGCCAGGCCCAAATATCGTAGCCCCACTGCAAACAGTATGGTTTCACCCACGGCTAACAGGGCTCGAATGATTTGGAGCCAAGGGTGCTTACTGCGAAAGGACTCCTTGCCCCTACCTTGGTAGGCGGCATATCCGAGGGCAAAAACGACAAACACCCAATAGCGCATCATGACCAGTTGGGCAACCGGGAAGTCTTTGACAAGCACCTTGGTTAGTCCGTCCTGGCTCGCAAAGATAAGCATTGAAAGCAGGCATAGGAAGATCCCAAGTTGGGGCCTTGCGACCCCAGGACCAGCGGCAACGGTGGGCGTAGTTAAGTGCGCAGTATTTTTCGTTCGGTCGCTCTTCAATCGCAACTCGGTCATGCCCTCCTCCTTAAAATTTCAGCAATATCCGCTTTTTTATTTCACCAGCCGCGTTTCTCTCGAAGGCCGGTAACCAAAATACGAGCTGTAGCATTTGCTGAAATGGCTTGGTGAAACAAAGCCGCATGCGACCAGCACATCAACCTGAGACAGCTCTGTGTGCTGAAGCAATCGCCGTGCTTCGGTAATGCGTAATTCCAGGTAATACCGTTGCGGTGTTGTACCCAGCTGTTCTTTGAACAAGCGCTCTATTTGTCGACGGGAACGTCCGGCATAGACCGCCAGTTGGTCCATTTGCAGCGGTTCTTCAAGGTTGGCGTCCATCAGCTTGACCACCTCTTTAAGGGGGGCGCTCAACGAGATGTTCTGCGTCGGTTTGATACGCCGATAGCGCGACTCTTCGAAAGAAAGAATGTCTTCGATGCCTTCGACGAGCGCCTTACCGTGCAATCCCTTGATCCACTCCAGGGCCATGTGAAAAGCACCCGCCGGACTCGAAGCCGTGAGCCTGTCTCGATCCATGACAAATGCTTCACTGGTGACATGCGTGACTTTTGAAATTTCTGCGAGCGCGGGTCGATGCTCGGGATGAATCGCACAACGATACCCTTCAAGCAAACCTGACACGCCCAAAAACCACGCCCCATTCCACAGCCCGGCCAGTGTGATACCAAGTTCCGATGCTGTTTTAAGGATGCTGATCAGCTCGTGATTGACTTTGAGTTCCGTGCGGTAGCCGCCGCATATGACCAGCAAATTAAGGTCTTTGAGTGCTGCGACGTCCAAACGCGCATCCGGTCGAATAACCAGGCCAAGGTCGCTGGTGACCTCTCCCTCCTGCAACCCGAAGGTTCGTGAAGAAAACAACGTAGGACGCAACAGGTTGGCAGTGACAATCGTATCGAGCGCTTGCGTAAATGCAGGCAACGAGAAGTGCTCGAGCAGTAAAAATCCTGCCCGGGCATGAGCCCTCGGCTCACTCCGAGTCTCTTCCAGATAGCGCAGGTTTTTACCTTTCATACACCCGCTGAAATCTCGTCGTTCGATCACTTTACGCCTCGCTTCTTTACACTAACAAACGCAGCCTTTGTGCAAACCACAGTTGAATCTGCGCATCCGAAGAATCAACCACTGGCGCCGTGACCAAACGGTTCATGCGAGCTGGAATCCGTGGGCTAGAGGGTCTTTGTCATCAACGAAAATAGTGTTGTGACCTATCACCTCCGCCCAGCCGCTGACACTTGGTCTCATGCCGTCGAAGGATCCGACTTTTACCGGCGCCTCAACTTTTCCTTCGTAAATCGTACCGATCAGACTTTCAAGTCGGTAAACGTCGCCGACGTTCAACCGACCCTTTCCAAAGAGCTGAGCCATCCGGGCAGAAGTACCGGTACCACCGGGAGAGCGATCAATGGCTTTATCACCGTAGAACACGGCACAGCGTCCATTCACGGTTCTGCTTTGTGGTTTGTCACACCAAATAATGTGGTGAACACCGCTGATTCTACCGTTCTCCGGATGCACAGGGTCACAAATGGCCGAAAGCGCTGCGCGCAGCTTCTGACTCAACCCCACGATGTCGGCCGTCGTCTGCCCTTCGAATCCAGTCCAGCACTCCTGTGGTTCGACTACCGCGTAGAAATTCCCGCCGTAGGCGATGTCCACCGTAAATGTTCCAACGCCAGGTACTTCCACCACCACATCGGCGCTGTGCAGGTAGCTGGCTACGTTGAACAAGCGAATCGACTCAACAAATTCGCCGCCCATTGTGTATTCGACATCGACCCGTCCCGCCGGTGTTTCAATGGCCAGTTTTCCTGGCTCACGAGGTGACACCAAGCCCTCTTCAATGACCACGGTCGATAATCCGATGGTGCCCGCACCACACATCGGCAGGCAGCCGCTGACTTCGATGAACAATGCACCGAAATCGCAGTCATCACGTACCGACGGATAGATGATGACGCCGGACATGATGTCGTGCCCCCGGGGCTCGAACATCAATGCGGTGCGTACCCAGTCGTGGTCACGCACAAAAATATCGCGCCGCTCCGCCATTGATACGGAAGGCATCAGCGGTGCTCCGCCCGCTACAACCCGAACCGGGTTGCCGCACGCGTGCGAATCAATGCAAAAAAAACTGCGTCTCATACTGAAGCCCTTTCAAAGAAGTTTGCTTGGGGAATGACGCTGCAACGCACCGCGTGACAGTCGATCCAACAGCAGAGCAATAGCGACAATGGCCAGGCCAGCTCGAAGCCCTAATCCCATCTCCATCCTGGAGAGGCCTCGGGTCACTTCAGCCCCCAGAC
>NZ_JAHBDG010000028.1:0-63531 GCF_019956305.1 Pseudomonas sp. BF-B-30
GCTCAGCAATCGTTGGTTACATCTTTGATTTCTCGCGGAGTAACTTGCGATGCTGATAATCTGTTGACTAGCAGTCTGACTCCACAAGCACCCACACGAATTGCTTGATTCAGTTGTTAAAGAGCGGTTGGTTAAGATCTTTCGTCTCAACCGAGGCGCGCATTCTACAGCAGCCTCATTTGCTGTCAAGTGATTATTTTCAGAAGCTTTCAAAGTTTCCTTTGTAACTTCAACCACTTGCGCTTCAGATCTCTCATCAGCGGGAGGCGAATTCTACAGCGTTACACGCTGCTGTCAACACCTCTTTTTCAACTCCCTTTCGGCTTCGATGAACTGAAGCAACCTGCTGCCGAAAACTGCGTAACTCTTTGTTTACCAAGGAGTTTTCCGTTTCGACTGCGCCGGAAGTGGGGCGAATTATAGAGATCTGAAATCTGCCGTCAAGCACTGATTTAGGTTTTCTATCGACATGTGCAAAAACACTGCTTATATATAGACGCGCCTGCAAGGAATGCGCAGTATATTGCCCAACACAAATAGAAACGCCCTGATTCCTCTATTTCGGACGATGCCACGTAATGAATGACCAGCCTCGCAGCCTAGCCTCTACCCTGTTCTCGGTTGGGCTGCTGCTCATAGCCATGGCATCGATCCAGTCCGGAGCCTCCCTGGCCAAAAGCATGTTCTCCGTTGTGGGCCCCCAGGGGACGACAACATTACGACTGATTTTTGCCAGTGTGATCATGATGCTGATACTGCGTCCATGGCGGGCAAAATTCACTGCAAAGTCCCTGCGCACCGTCATCGTCTACGGAATGGCGCTGGGCGGCATGAACTTCCTCTTCTATATGTCGTTGCAAACCGTCCCGCTGGGCATCGCGGTGGCGCTTGAATTCACCGGCCCACTGGCGGTGGCGATCTACGCCTCGCGTCGCGCAATCGACTTTTTGTGGATTGCCCTGGCTGCCGCAGGCTTACTGTTACTGATACCGACGGGAGAAACGACCACAGGCATCGATCTTGTAGGCGCCGGTTATGCCTTGGGCGCAGGGGTCTGCTGGGCACTGTACATTTTGTTCGGTCAAAAAGCCGGGGCCGACAATGGCGTGCAAACCGCCGCACTGGGGGTAATGATCGCTGCGCTCTTCGTAGCCCCCATCGGTATTGTCCATGCAGGCTCAGCCCTGCTGAGCCCGGCATTGATCCCTATAGCCCTTGGCGTCGCCATCCTGTCCACAGCCCTCCCCTACACCCTGGAGATGGTCGCGCTGACCCGCATGCCAGCCAGAACCTTCGGCACACTGATGAGTATCGAGCCAGCCTTCGGCGCGCTATCTGGCTTGCTGTTCCTTCATGAATACCTCTCGCTGTCACAATGGATGGCAATCATGTGCATCATTCTGGCATCCGTCGGTGCCACCATGACCATGAGCACTAGCACCAGACCAGCCGTAGCGGCGGATTGAAAGCAGATATGAAACGGCTCTGGTATTTGCCGCCCAATTAGGCCATGTTTAGCCCCGCACCCCAGTGTCATGACATGGACCATTTCAGATAGGGATATCGGTACGCGTCAAGCGAAAGTGAAAGCGGCCAAACCCGGGCACAAGATCCGGGGACGCTATAAGGACAGTAATGAAACGATTTTTGATGCTGATCGCCGTACTTGCAATTGCGGGCTGCGCAGCGACTTCGGAAACACAGATCAAGCACGGTAAGAAAGGGCTGCACATCAACTGTTCTGGACTGTCTTCGTCCTGGGACAAGTGCTACGCCAGCGCCGCCAATTCCTGCGCCCCCAAGGGATACAAGGTCATTGCCAAGTCGGGAGATTCAGTGGAAGAGCCCGGCGATTACCCGTTTGGCCTCAATCCTGCGGGCTATACCAGCCGCAGCATGATTGTCATCTGCAAATAGGCAGGGCCGTCGGGTCAGGTTCTCGGGCTTGCGATCTGACGGCCAATTTCCTCGTAGCTGGAGTTCAGCACTGTGCGCTGGATATCCGGGCTAGCCAGCATGCGCGCTACGACCAGCGCGCCAATACATTGCGACAGAATCGCCCACGCCAGGCTGTCGCTTTGCAGAATACCCGCCCAACTTTCCTGAAGCCGACAAATCCAGTGCTCTGCCTGTTGACGGACAGTCAGGTCGGAACGGGCAATTTCCGCCCCCAATGCCGGCAATGCACAACCGGTTTCCGGATTCTCGACGTGAGACATACTCAGGTACTGCTTCAAGCAGCGCTCAAGCTTGTCACGGTCCTTTCCCTCCCCCAGTCGCGTCAGGCTTTGCCCCAACTCACGCTCGACAATGCTGGCGAACAACTCGTCTTTCGACGTGAAATGGCTATAGAAGGCGCCGCCACTCAAGCCAATCGCTTTCATCAGGCCGTCCACGCCCACCGTTGAAAATCCGGACTTCTTGGCCGATACCGCACTGCTTTCCAGCAGCCTTTGCCTGGTTTCCAGCTTGTGACTGGCCGAATAACGCATTGCCTTTCTCCCTAGCTTGCTCGCCTTGACGTCTGTCGAATCATAGCATAACGTTCGTTTAGTTAACGATCGTTTACCAAAAGGGATCTACCCATGAATAACAAGAAGGTCGTTCTTATCGTCGGTGCAGGTGATGCCACGGGTGGCGCCATTGCCAAGCGTTTTGCCCGGGAGGGTTTTGTCACCTGCGTTACCCGCCGCAGTGCGGACAAGCTCCAGCCATTGGTGGATGCCATAAAGGCCGATGGTGGCGAGGCCCACGGTTTCGCCTGCGACGCCCGCAAGGAAGACGACGTGGTCGCACTGGTCGAGCAGATAGAAAGCGAGATCGGCCCTATCGAGGCATTCGTGTTCAACATCGGCGCGAACGTGCCGTGCAGCATTCTCGAAGAAACCGCCCGCAAGTATTTCAAGATCTGGGAAATGGCCTGTTTTTCCGGTTTTCTCAATGCGCGTGAAGTGGCCAAACGCATGGCCAAGCGCCAACGGGGCACGATCCTGTTCACCGGCGCCACTGCAGGCCTGCGTGGCGCAGCCGGCTTCGCCGCATTTGCCGGTGCCAAGCACGGCATTCGTGCGCTGGCGCAAAGCATGGCCCGAGAGCTCGGCCCCATGAACATTCACGTTGCCCATGTCGTCGTCGACGGCGCCATCGATACCGATTTCATCCGCGACAGCTTCCCCGAGAAATACGCGACCAAGGATCAGGACGGCATCCTTAACCCCGAACACATTGCCGAGAATTACTGGCACCTGCACAGCCAGCCCCGCGACGCCTGGACTTTCGAGCTGGACCTGCGCCCCTGGAGCGAACGCTGGTAATTCCCCCCACACACAACAACAAGACGAGCGCCTTGAACATGAGCAAAACCGTGGAGTTCTACTTCGACCTCGGCAGCCCCGCCACCTATCTGGCCTACACCCAGCTACCGAAGATCTGCGCGCAAACCGACACCCGGTTGATCTACATTCCGCTCTTGTTGGGCGGAGTGTTCAAAGCCACCGGTAACGCCTCTCCGGCGACTGTCCCGGCCAAAGGCCGCTACATGTTTGAGGATCTGGACCGCTACGCCAAACGCTATGGCGTGCCTCTGAAATTCAATCCCCACTTCCCGATCAACACCTTGATGCTCATGCGCGCCGTAACAGGCATGCAGTTGCGCCACCCTGAACGCTTTGCAGCTTTCATCGATTGCCTGTTCAAGGCCATATGGGTCGAGGGTCGCAGCCTGGATGAACCGGCAACCGTCGCGGCAGTGCTCAGCGAAAACGCTTTCGATCCGCAAGAGGTGCTGGCCCTGACCGCCGATGAAGAAGTAAAAGCCCTGCTCAAGGACAACACCGAAAAAGCCGTACAGCGAGGCGTATTCGGAGCCCCAAGCATGTTTGTCGACAATCAGTTGTACTTCGGCCAGGATCGGCTGGACTTCGTGCTCGAAGCCTTGAGCTGAATCTCGACCACCAACCGCCCTTCGCCGCCCTATGGCTCAGGCGCTGGATAAAGCGCCTGAGCTGCACATAACCAATAGCAGCACCCGATCAGATAGCCGCCGTGCGGGTATTGAGCCACTCCAGCGCGGCACCTTCGACCAACGGACTCAGGCGCTCGCGCACTTCGGCGTGGTAGGCGTTAAACCACTGCTTTTCCTCGTCCGACAGCAGCGAGGTTTCCAGGCAGCGCGTATCGATCGGGCACAGGGTGAGCGTTTCGAACTTGAGGAACTCGCCGAATTCGCTTTTGCCTGCCTCACGGTTCATCGCCAGGTTCTCGATACGCACACCCCAACGACCCGGACGATAGGTACCCGGTTCAATGGACGTGATCATGCCGGGTTGCATCGCGGTTTGCGGGGCAGGCGCGGCCTGATAAGCAATGACTTGCGGACCTTCGTGGACGTTCAGGAAGTAACCGACGCCATGACCGGTGCCGTGACCGTAGTCGACACTTTCCGCCCAGATGGGCGCACGGGCGATGGCATCGAGCAGCGGCGACAGAATGCCTTTCGGGAACTGCGCGCGGGACAAGGCAATCACCCCCTTGAGCACGCGGGTGCAATCGCGTTTTTGCTCATCGGTCGGTGTGCCCACCGCAACCATGCGCGTGATGTCGGTGGTGCCGCCCAGGTACTGGCCGCCGGAGTCGATCAGCAGCAGGCCGTCCCCTTCGATCACCGCGTGTTCTTCTTCGGTGGCATGGTAATGCGGCATCGCGCCATTGGCGTTGAACGCGGCAATGGTGTTGAAACTCAGAGACACATAATCCGGACGACGTTCACGGGCCGCGGTGAGTTTTTCGTCGATGGTCAGTTCGGTGATGCGCTCGCGCCCCAGCGCCGAATCCAGCCAGGCAAAGAATTCGCACAGTGCTGCGCCGTCCTGTTCCATGGCCTGACGGATGTGTTCGGCATCGGCCAGGCTTTTTTGCGATTTGGCCAGGGTGGTCGGGTTCAGGCCTTCGATCAGGTTCACCCCGCTGTCGAGGTTGTCCAGCAACCCCGCCGTGACCCGCGCCGGATCGACTTGCAGGCTCGCGCCGCTCGGTACGGCACGCAATGCAGTAGCGACTTCGCTGTAATCGCGCAAGGTCACCCCGTCCCGTTCGAGGATGGCGCGCAGTTCGGCGCTGACTTTGCTCAAGGCGACAAACAGCGTGGCCTGTTGCTGATTGATCAAGGCGAATGAAACAAACACCGGGTTGAACGAAACGTCGCCGCCACGCAGGTTGAACAGCCAGGCGATATCATCCAGGGTGGCGATGAAATGCCAGTCGGCACCCCGCGCCTGCAGGGTTTCACGCAGTTTGGCGAGTTTTTCGCCACGGCTGACGGTCGCCTGTGGTGGCAAGTGCTGATAGATCGGTTCGTTCGGCAGGCCTGGGCGGTCGCTCCAGACGCCGCTCAGCAGGTCGATGTCGGTGCGCAGGCGAGCGCCACGCTCTTCCAGTTTACCGCCCAGGGTCCGTGCCGAAGCCACGGCCATGACCGCGCCATCGACCGCGACAACGCCACCCTCGGGGGTTTGCTCGGCCAGCCATTCCAGTGGTCCGGGTTGACCCGGTTGCAGCTTGACCAGATCAATGCCGCTGCCGTTGAGCTCCTTGGTCGCCTGCTCCCAATAACGGCTGTCGGCCCAGACGCCGGCAAAATCCGGGGTCACGATCAGGGTGCCGACCGAACCATGGAAACCCGACAACCACTGGCGCCCCTGCCAGTAACCCGGCAGGTATTCGGACAGGTGCGGGTCGGCCGACGGCACCAGCAAGGCGTGAATGCCCTCCCGGCTCATCAGTTCGCGGGTTTGCGCCAGGCGCTGGGGCACCGATCCATTGATCGAAAGCTGCGTATTCATCGTGTCTCCTGCTAACCACTTCATCATTATTGTTGAGTGCCGATCAATGTCGGCGCTTCGTCGCCCTATTGCCAGAATGCCGGAGCACTGGCGCAGGCTGCCTTGATCAGTTGAACCGCCTGGTCGATGTCCTGCTCGGTGGTGAAACGCCCGAGGCTCAAGCGGATGGTGCGACCGGCCGAGCGGGCATCGTGCCCCAGGGCCAGCAGTACATGGGATGGGGTATTGCTCGCGGAATTGCAGGCCGAGGTCGCGGAAAACGCGATCGAGGCCAGCAACGCCGCCGGGTTGAACTCGCCTTCGTCGAAGGTCAGGCTCAGGGTATGGGGAATGCGCCGGGTCGGGCTGCCGTTGAGACGCACGCCGGGAACGCTCTGCAATTGCTCGAGCAAGCGCTCACGCAAACGCACGATGGTGGCTTTCTCTTCATCGAACGCAGCCGCCGCCAGTGCAAAGGCCGCGCCCATGGCCGCGATCTGATGGGTCGCCAGTGTGCCGGAGCGCAAACCGCCCTCATGCCCGCCGCCATGGATCTGCGCCTGCAAACGCTGTTGTGCACGCGGACCGACGTACAACGCGCCGATGCCCTTGGGGCCGTAGAGCTTGTGCGCGGAAAACGACATCAGGTCCACCGGCCACAGTGCGAGGTCGATCGCCACTTTGCCCGCGCCCTGTGCGGCGTCGACATGGAACAACGCCCCGCGATCACGCACGACCTGACCGATGGAGGGAATGTCGTTGAGGGTGCCCAGTTCGTTGTTGACCAGCATCAGCGACACCAGGAAGGTGTCTTCGCGCATGGCTTCGCTGACTGCTTGCGCCGTGATCAGGCCCTCGGCGTCCGGCACCAGGTAGGTCACCGCGACACCGGCATCCTCCAGTTGCCTGGCGGTATCGAGAATGGCCTTGTGTTCGATCTGGCTGGTGATGATATGGCCCCCGCCAATGCGGCGGGCCTGGGCCACGCCTTTGAGCGCGAGGTTGTTGGATTCGGTGGCGCCTGAGGTCCAGACGATCTGCCCGGGCGTCGCGCCGACCAGCTCGGCGACCTGGCGTCGCGCCTGTTCGACCGATTGCCGGGCCTGCTGGCCGAAAACGTGGGAACTGGAGGCAGGGTTGCCGAAATTGCCGGTAAAGCCCAGGCACTCGACCATCACCTTGATGACCCGCTCATCCACCGGCGTGGTGGCGGCGTAATCGAAATACAACGGACGTTTATTCATAAAAGACTCGCAGAGCGTGTTCCGGGATCAGGAAGCTCGTGACTGCAAACGGCAAAGCGCAGCCTTGTGAGCTGCGCGCGGTTTTCAGAACGTTACCAATACCTGATCGGATGCCGTTAAAGAAGAATTACTTCATTTAAAAGTGCGTAGGAACGCTCCTGAAAAGTCAGCTTAACAGGCATCGGGCAACCGGTTGAAGCAATGCGTCAGCTAAAGCTTTCGAGTATCAGCGGATACAGCGAACCCACAAGCAGCGCGGCCATGCCCCAATTGAACAGGCGCAGCCAGCGGCGATCCTTCAGAACATTGCGCAACAGCGTGCCGCAAGCGGCCCAGACACCAACACTCGGCAGGTTGATGATCGCAAAGACGGCCGCGATCACGATCACATTCGTGAAGTACCCCTGCATCGGCGTGTAAGTGCTGATAGCGCCGATGGCCATGATCCAGGCCTTGGGATTGACCCACTGGAACGCGGCGGCACCCAGATAGCTGATCGGTTTCGCCTCGCCCTGCTGGCTCTCCGACATTGGCCCGGAATGGGCGATTTTCCACGCCAGATACAGCAGATACGCCGCCCCTACATAACGCAGCACGGTGTAGAGCAAAGGGTAGGTCTGGAACACCGCGCCAAGGCCAAAGCCGACCGCCACCACCAGTATGAAGAAGCCACAAGTGATGCCGAGCATGTGCGGAATCGTGCGGTTGAAGCCGAAGTTCACCCCGGAGGCCAGCAACATGGTGTTGTTCGGGCCGGGCGTGATCGAGGTGACGAGGGCAAACAGGGCGAAGCCCAGCAGCAGGTCGAGTGAGAGCGTCATGGGTGGCAGTCCGTCAGGGTCGGTCAGGTGTTGACCCTATCGCACACCTTCGGCGAAACCCATGGACAGTTACGCGAAACTTGGAGCAGTACAGTTTCGCCTCAGCTCGGACGACCGTGAAGCTGTACAGATCGCCCGACGTTCATTTCACCCTGGTTGTCGAAACCGAACGACTTTTGCGGCTGACCGAGCAGCTCGGCTTTTTTCGCGTGGTACTCGTCGAAGGACAATCCGCGGCGGTTCAGCGCTTCCAGCGCCAGTTCCTTGCTTTCTTCAGCCGTGTAAGGCCGAAGCTCAGGGGAAACATGGCTGGCACATCCGGCGAGTACGGAGACGGCGAGCATCAGCAACGTGGCGATCATCGGTTTCATTTCTGGCGTCCTGGCAACTGGGTTCGAGGCAATGAACACAGGCTACCCGCGCCTCCCGGGCAGCAGAAATCAACGCTTTCAATAGTGGCTATCAAGAAATGGCGATCATTGCCCTTGTCAGCGCCAGCCCACCAGGCTGCAGTGCAATGCATTGTCGTGGCTGCGCTCCAGGCTGTGCAGGACCTGGAACGAGCCGAAGGTCACGGCCTTCGCCTGATGGGCGCGGATCAACTGCCAGAAATCCTCTTCGCCGTTTTCAAAGGACCGGAACGCAGCCTCCCCGGCTTCGCGGGTTTGCCATTGCAGATAATTGAGTACCCGCCGGCCATCATCGCTGGCCTGGATGCTGGCACTGAGAAAGCCGCGGTGCTGCCGGGCCAGATGTTCGGTCTGTGCCGACAATGCCAATACCAGCGCGGGTAGTTGATGCGGCTCGATCTGGAATTCGATCAGTTGGGTAAAGCTGCGATTGTTCTCTGAGGCTTGCATGAAATGTCCCCCACTCACATGTAAGGCGAATCTTGCGATCCGAAGGTGTGCAGGGTAAAACCTCAAGTTAACTAGAGGTCAAGAGGCAATTTTTAAATGATCACCCCGGAAAACCTGCACAAGGAACTTACCGTCGGCCAAGTCGCGGCGCGCAGCGGTGTGGCGGTCACGGCGCTGCACTTCTATGAGTCCAAGGGGCTGATCAAGAGCAACCGCAATCAAGGCAACCAGCGCCGCTATCCCAGGGAAGTGCTGCGACGGGTGGCCTTGATCAAGGTTGCCCAGCGCCTGGGAATTCCTTTGGCGGAAATCGGCGAAGCCCTCAAGTCACTGCCCGACAACCGGGCGCCGACGGCGGCGGACTGGAAAATGCTGTCGGCGCAATGGAGCCGGGAACTGGATGAGCGCATCAATCAACTGACCCTGCTGCGCGATCGCCTCAACGGCTGTATCGGGTGTGGTTGCCTGTCGATGGAGGCTTGTCCATTGCGCAACGCAGGCGATTTGCTGGGAGAGCGCGGGCCGGGAGCGCACTGGTTGGAGCCAACTTGATGGCACTTGAATGGCGCTGCTGCTCGTCGGGCACTCGGTGAGGCAAAAGAGGCTGGCCTATATTTATTCGGTCGTACAACGGCACAGGTACTTTCCATTCACAAAACAACAACAGGGAGATCCATCATGAGCGTCAAACCCATTCCAGAGGGGTATCACAGCGTCACCCCCTATCTGGGCATCAACAAAGCCGCCGAAGCCATCGCCTTCTACAAAAAAGCCTTCGGCGCCATTGAAATCATGCGCCTGGACATGCCCGATGGCGGTGTCGGCCACGCGGAACTGCGCATCGGCGATTGCCCGATCATGCTGGGTACGCCATGCGATCAAGGACCGCTGAGCAACCCGGACAATTCGCCGTCCGTGGGTCTGCATTTGTACGTGACGGATGTCGACAAGTCCTACAAACAGGCGATCGATGCCGGCGCAACCGTTGTATCGGAGGTCAAGGATCAGTTTTACGGCGACCGTTCAGGGACCTTGAAAGATCCCTACGGGCACCTGTGGTTCCTGGCCACGCACAAGGAAGACCTGACCCAGGAACAGATCGAACAACGGGCCAAGGAGATGTTTGCCCAAGGTTGAAATCCCTGGTGATGGAGCGGGCCTCTTCGCGAGCAGGCTCGCTCCCACAAGGGTCCCGACTTCAGCAGCACCGCCGACATGCCAATCACTTGCGCAAGCAAGCCCGCCCGCGACCTGTCGACAATGAGAAACATTTTCTTTCATTTCCCCTTTCGGGATTTCCCCTGCTCATCCGTCCTACTTAGATGCAGTCCTTTCGCGTAGGCAAAAGCCACGACCGGACCTTCTGGGCGCTCATCCCTGCGAAGCCCGCAGCCGAGCTGCCTCTCATCCAGGCAAGACCTCCAACATGTCAAAGAAGTCCCGTTCAAAAATCTGGTTCCTGGTCCATAGCTGGCTGGCATTGCCGATCTGGTTTTTCGTGCTGATCGTCTGTGTAACCGGAACCCTGGCCGTCATCAGTCAGGAGATCGTCTGGCTGACCAACCCGCCAATGCGCGCCAGCCAGCCCTCGGACGACGCCCCGCTACTCAGTTATCAGCAGGTCATCGAGGCCATCAACAAGGCCGAACCGCAGACCGTGGTGCAGAGCATCAGCCGCCCCGACGAGTCGCATTTCGCCCTGGATGTCGAAGTCAGCTACCCCGACGGGCGCTCGGTGGTGATTTATGTCAATCCGTACAGCGGCGTGATCCAGGGTGTCGCGCCGGAGTTCAACTTCCGCGCCTTCACCCGGGCGCTGCACGGCTGGTGGCTCGTGCCGTTCACCAACGGTTACAGCTGGGGCTGGTACCTGGTGTCGTTTCTCGGCTTGCCGCTACTGGCGTCGCTGGTCACGGGGCTGGTGGTCTACAAACGCTTCTGGAAAGGCTTTTTTCGGCCAACCCTGCGTATTCGCCACGGCGCGCGGATTTTCTGGGGCGACTTTCACCGCTTGAGCGGCATCTGGTCGATCTGGTTCATCGCGGTGATTTCCATCACCGGCACCTGGTTCCTGATCCAGGCATTGCTGTTCGATAACCAAGTTTCCATTTCCACGGAAAAGATCATCCCGGCGATGTCCCGCGAAGCGGTGCCGCTGTCAACCGATGGCTCGCCCCCGCCGCGTATCGACCTTGATCGCGCGATTGAAATCGCCACGCAGAAAATCTCCGGGCTGGAGGCCAGCTTTGTCAGCTTGCCGGGCAATGCCTACAGCCACCTGGATGTCGGCGGACGCGGTTGGTATCCGTTGATGTTCCAGACCGCCACGATCAATCCGTACAACGGCGAAATCGCCGCCTCGCGCCTGATCTCGGACCGTTCGACCCTGGAGTTCGTCACCGAGTCCATGCGCCCGCTGCACACCGGCGATTTCGGCGGCCTGTGGATCAAGCTGATCTGGGCGTTCTTCGGCCTGTTGCTGAGCATGATGGTGCTCAGCGGTCTGCTGATCTGGACCAAACGCACGGCACTGGCCACGGCCAATGCCTTCAAGCGCAGCAACAAAAAACAGCGTGGCACCGCGGCGCAACCGGTCACGAACAATGAACCCTCGGAGGCCCACCTGTGAGCAAAGTCACTGCGGTCTCGCAACCCTCGCGCCTGCACGTGTTCTGGCACAAATGGCGCTTTCATCTGAACGTCCTGTTACTGCTGATTCCCCTGGGTTTCATGCCCAAGTACTTCGCCGACGAGGCATTGATGCGCGGCGACAGTGGCCTTGGCGAACGGGAAGTCGGCGAAGTCCGGGTCGGTCCCTGGAGCCTGCGCCTGGCGGAATTGCGCAACGCCGCGCCCATGCTCGACGGTCCGGCCGGTTACATGAAAGGTTTCAACGCCGCGTTGTGCGAGGCCTGTATCGGCCAGGTCAAGGCCACTTACCTGCGTATCGGCAAGCCCCGCAGCCTGCGTGCCGCCGGGGTGATTTTCTTCGGCACCCCGTACCGCATGGGTGCCTCGCTGCCCGTCCCGGAAAAGACCACGGCCGACGCCGAACTGTGGATCACCATGGAAGGCTGGGACGGCGCCATGCATCAGGCATCCATTCCTTTGAGCCAGGCCTCCCCCGCCACCATCGCCTGGCTGAACAAACAAGGAGGCAAACCATGATCACCCCTCTTCGCCCGCTCAACGCCGTGTTGCTGGTGCTCTGCGCCGGCTTCAGCGCCGCCGCCCTGGCCCACAATCCGATGTGCGAATGCAAGGCCATCGACGCGGAGCAGATCAAGTGCACCGGCGGTTTTTCCGACGGCAGCGGCGCTCCTGGCGTGACCCTCGATGTGATCGGCTACGACGAAACCATCCTGGTGCCGGGCAAGCTCGGGCCTGATTCGACCCTGACCTTCAAGAAGCCCGGCGCCGAGTTCTATGTGCTGTTCGATGCCGGCCCCGGTCACGTCGTGGAAATCGACCAAGCGGACATCGAGGCACCATGAGCACTCCAACGACCCAAGTCGTGCGCCCGGCCGGGGCCGGTCACGAAACCCTCTATGTTCTGCTGCTGTGCCTGATGATCCTCGCGGTGGCCGGCTCGGTGGTGCTCTGGCGCGGTGAATCCCATGAGGTGAGCAGCGTCAGCAGCCATCAACTGGATGCGCGCCGTGACCTCAGTGCATCCGAGCAAGGTATCTACGCCGATTTGCGGGTGACGCTGGACGAGATCCATTTGCTGCGCCAGGAACAGCAAGCGCTGCCGACACCCGAGTTGCTGGCCGAGGAAGGGTTTGCCCCGTTTGCCCGGGACGCCAGCTCCGTCAGCCGGGGCGGCCATGCCTGGCAATTGCTCGACGCCAAGGCCTATTTCGGCCAGAGCCAGATGCCGACGGTCGCCGGTTCGTATCTGTTGCGCCTGAGCGCAACCGCCGACGCTGCGCCGGACATCTGGCTCAACCGCGCCAGCACGCTCACGGCACCGGCCGACCTCAGCGATGCTGCGCTCGAAAGCGCCGGCTGGCAGCAGGTCATCGCGCAATTCGATGCCGGTGTGACCCGCCAGCACCGGCACTGAACCCTCGACTTTTTCCGAGAGAAGACCGCTTTCCCATGCCCAATTCATCTCAATGTTCTTTTTTGCGCCTGCTGCTGGTCGGCTTGCTCGCCTGCCTGCTGCCATCCCTGGCCAGCGCCGACGAAGCCAAGCGCCTGCGTATCGGCATCACCCTGCATCCCTACTACAGCTACGTGGCGAACATCGTCGGCGACAAGGCCGAGGTGGTGCCGCTGATTCCGGCCGGTTTCAACCCGCATGCCTACGAGCCCCGCGCCGAAGACATCAAGCGCATCAGCGGGCTGGACGTGATTGTGCTCAACGGTGTCGGCCATGACGACTTCGCCGACCGCATGATCGCCGCCAGCGAAACGCCGAACGTGCCGGTAATCGAAGCCAACGAAAACGTACCGCTACTGGCCGCCACCGGCGTGGCCGCACGCGGTGCCGGCAAGGTGGTGAACCCGCACACCTTCCTGTCGATCAGCGCCTCGATTGCCCAGGTCAACAACATCGCCCGCGAGCTAGGCAAGCTCGATCCCGCCAATGCCAAAACCTACACCGAGAACGCCCGCGCCTTCGGCAAGCGCCTGCGCAAGATGCGCGCCGACGCCCTGGCCAAACTGACCCAGGCACCGAACGCGGAACTGCGGGTGGCCACGGTACACGCGGCCTACGACTATCTGCTGCGCGAATTCGGCCTCGAAGTCACGGCCGTGGTCGAGCCGGCCCACGGTATCGAGCCAAGCCCGAGCCAGTTGAAAAAAACCATCGATCAACTGCGTGAACTGGACGTGAAGGTGATCTTCTCGGAGATGGACTTTCCTTCCACTTACGTCGACACCATCCAGCGCGAATCCGGCGTGAAGCTGTATCCGCTGTCGCATATTTCCTACGGCGAATACGCCGCCGACAAGTACGAAAAGGAAATGACCGGCAACCTCGATACCGTGGTGCGGGCGATTCAGGAGTCGGGGGCATGACATCGAAAGAAACCATCCTGGCCGATGCAGAATCCCCTGTGGGAGCGGGCTTGCTCGCGAAGGCGTCGTGTCAGTCGACCACCATGTTGCCTGATACACCGCCATCGCGAGCAAGCTCGCTCCCACAGGTTTCGGGGCCGACATTGGATTTTGCAGGCGTCAGCCTGACCCTCGGGCGCACGACGATCCTCGACAACGTGACATTTCAAGTCCGACCCGGCAGCGTGCACGCATTGGTCGGCCCCAATGGCGGCGGCAAGAGTTCGCTGATCAAGACCCTGCTCGGGCAAATGCCTCACCAGGGCCGCTTGAGCCAGCATTGGCCAGCCGAGCCGGGGACCATCGGCTATGTGCCACAGGCACTGGAGTTCGACCGGGGCTTGCCAATGACCGTCGACGATTTCATGGCCGCCATGTGCCAGCGTCGCCCGGCCTTTCTCGGCTTGAGCAAACACTACGCGACGGCGATTGGCGAGGCGCTGGAGCGGGTCGGCATGCAGGACAAACGCAAGCGCCGCATGGGCGCGCTGTCCGGCGGCGAACGGCAACGGGTGTTGCTCGCCCAGGGGCTGATTCCGCCTCCGCAATTGCTGGTGCTCGACGAACCGATGTCGGCCCTCGATGAGGCCGGTATCCGGGTGTTCGAACGCTTGCTCGGCGACTGGCGAGCGGCGGGCATCACCGTACTGTGGATCGAGCACGACCTGGAAGCGGTCGGGCGCCTGGCCGATCACGTCACCGGGCTCAATCGCCGGGTGCTGTTCGACGCCACGCCGCAACAGGCGCTGACACCGGAGCGTCTGTTGAACCTGTTCTCGACCCACCCACGGAGCCTTGCCTGATGAGTTACGAAGCTTTTCGCCTGATGGTCCAGGGCTGGGCGTCGTCGGGTTATCTGCCCGAGGCGCTGGCCTATGGATTCGTGGTCAACGCCCTGCTCGCCGGTCTGTTGATCGGCCCGGTACTGGGAGGCCTGGGCACGTTGGTGGTGGTCAAGCGCTTCGCGTTTTTCTCCGAGGCGGTCGGTCACGCCGCCCTGACCGGCGTGGCCATCGGCATCCTGCTCGGCGAACCCTACACCGGCCCCTACGGCAGCCTGTTCGGCTACTGCCTGCTGTTCGGCATCCTGCTCAATTACCTGCGCAACCGCACCGGTCTGGCGCCAGATACCTTGATCGGCGTGTTTCTCTCGGTGTCGCTCGCCCTGGGCGCGAGCCTGCTGCTGATTCTGGCGGGCAAGATCAACGTACACATTCTGGAAAACGTGCTGTTCGGCTCGGTGCTGACGGTCAATGGCAATGACCTGCTGGTGCTGGCCATCGTCGGTTCGCTGGTCATGGCCCTGGCCTTGCCTTTGTACAACCGCATCATGCTCGCCAGTTTCAACCCGCAGTTGGCGGCGGTGCGCGGGGTGGCGGTGAAGGCCCTGGATTATCTGTTCGTGATTCTGGTGACGCTGATCACCGTCGCCGCCGTGAAGGTCATCGGCGCGATTCTGGTGGGCGCCCTGCTGGTAATTCCGGCCGCCGCGGCACGCCTGCTCAGCCAATCGCTGAAGGGCTTTTTCTGGTGTTCGGTGCTGATCGCCACGGTCAGCACACTGTGCGGGATTCTTGCACCGATTGTCTTCGACCTGCCGATCCCGTCCGGCGCCGCGATCATCCTCGTGGCCGGTATCGCCTTCGCCCTGGCCGCCATCGCGCGCGGCGTCGTCCCCAGCCTGAAAGGGAACCTTGGATAAATGATTTTTTCACTGCGCCAACTGACCCTCGCCATCGCCCTGTGCGGGCTGGCGACAACGACCATGGCCGCCGACAACGGCAAACCGCTGCGTGTGCTGGCCTCCTTGCCGATTACTTATGGTCTCGGTGAGGTCTTGCTCAAGGGCACCGATGTCAGCCTCGAACGCGCGACCCCGGCCAACCTGCCCGGCAGCCGCCAGACCGCCTACTTCACTGGTCGTGGCGCCCCGGCGCTGGCCAAACTGGCAAGCGACGCCGATGCGGTGATCGGCCTGCGCTCACTGTGGCCGGATGACCCGCTGTACCCGATCGCCCGGCGCAGCAATATCCGCATCGTCGAAGTCGATGCCGCTCGTCCCGTGGATGGCGCCCTGCCCGGCATAGCCGTACAGCCCGACAACAAGGTCGACGGGCTGAACAGTCAGCCGTGGTTCTCCAGCAATAACATGGGGCGCATGGCCGATGTGATGGCGGCGGACCTGGTGCGCCTGGCCCCCAAGGCCAAGCCGAAGATCGACGCCAACCTGGCAACGCTCAAGCAGCGTTTGCTCAAGCTCAGCGCCGACAGCGAAGCGCGATTGGCCAATGTGGACAACCTCAGTGTGATGAGTCTCAGCGATCACTTTGGCTACCTGATCGGCGGTCTCAATCTGGAATTGATCGGCCAGGATGCACGCGCCGATGCCGAGTGGACACCGGAGGCGCTGAAGCAATTGGGCGCAACGCTCAAGGACAATGGCGTGACGGTGGTGCTGCATCACCGGCAGCCGTCGGATGCGCTGAAAGCGGTGATTGCCGGGTCGGGTAGCCGGTTGGTGGTGCTGAGTACCGATGCCGAGGATCCGGTGGCGGAACTGGAGGGGAATGTGGATCTGGTCATCAAGGGGCTTGGTGGCGTGT
Source organism: Pseudomonas sp. BF-B-30 (assembly GCF_019956305.1). Lineage (NCBI taxonomy): Bacteria > Pseudomonadati > Pseudomonadota > Gammaproteobacteria > Pseudomonadales > Pseudomonadaceae > Pseudomonas > Pseudomonas sp. BF-B-30. Next base: position 16,415 of record NZ_JAHBDG010000028.1, read on the forward strand.
AATCTCAGTTGGACCGCGTTATCGTTCTTCGCGAGCAAGCCCGCTCCCACATTTGAAATGCGGTCCCCTGTGGGAGCGGGCTTGCTCGCGAAGGCGGCCTGATAGGCGACACAAGACTCCAGACCTGAAAAAGCCCGCTGACTGTCACCAGTCCAGCGGGCTTCTTTTTGCATGACGGATCAGTGCGTCACAGCCGCCTGCTCGTCCATCTTCTGCCGCAGGCTCAATGGACGCATGTCGGTCCAGGTTTCTTCGATGTAGGCCAGGCATTCCTTTTTCAGCCCGCTTTTACCCACGGTGCGCCAGCCTTGTGGCACGGCTTTGTAGTCGGGCCAGATCGAGTATTGCTCTTCGTGGTTGACCACGACCTGAAAGAGGATGTCCTCGCGGTCGAATACTGACGTCATGCTGTCTCTCCATCGTTTTCGGGCGGGTTGCGTTGTGCACGCAACCGTTATGTAGAAGGAACGATCCGCAGGGCGGAAAATTTAAGGATTGGCCGTGGCGGCGGCCAGGGCTCGCCCGAAAATCTCGGCCACGCGATCGATTTGCGCAGCGGTAATCACCAGTGGCGGCAGGAAGCGCACCACCGCGCCGTGGCGACCACCGAGTTCCAGGATCAAGCCACGCTTGAGGCATTCGCGCTGCACCAGGGGTGCCAGACGGGCGAAAGCCGGTGGATGGCCTTGGGCATCCAGCGCGCCCGTCGGGTCCACCAGTTCGACGCCGAGCATCAAGCCACGTCCGCGAATGTCCCCCAGTTGCGGGAAGTCCCGCTGCAGGATGCGCAGGTGCTCGGCCATACGCTCGCCCATCGCGGCGGCATGCTCGCAGACCTTGTGTTCGACCAGATAACGCATCACCGCGCAACCGGCGGCCATGGCCATCTGGTTGCCACGGAACGTTCCGGCATGGGCGCCCGGCAGCCAGGTGTCGAGCCAGTCGCGATAGACCACCACCGCCAGCGGCAGGCTGCCACCGATGGCCTTGGACATCACCACGACATCGGGAATGATCCCGGCATGCTCGAAGGCGAACATCTTGCCGGTGCGGGCGAAGCCACTCTGGATTTCATCGACGATCAGCGCGACACCCGCCTGTTCAGTGATCCGCCGCACACCGCGCAACCAGTCCAGATCCGCCGGAATCACCCCGCCCTCGCCCTGCACCACTTCCACGATCACCGCCGCCGGTAATTGCACACCAGCCTCGGGATCATTGAGCAGGTTTTCCAGGTAACTCAGGTTGGCTTTGACCCCTTGCGCGCCGCCGAGCCCGAACGGGCAGCGGTAATCGTAAGGGTACGGCATGAATTGCACGCCGCTGCCGAGCAAGGCGCCCAAGGGCTTTTTCGGCCCCAGACTGCCCATCAGGCTCAACGCGCCCTGACTCATGCCGTGATAGCCACCCTGGAACGAGATCACGGTGCTGCGACCAGTGGCGGTACGCACCAGTTTCAGTGCCGCTTCCACGGCGTCGGTGCCGGTCGGGCCGCAAAACTGGATCTTCGCTTCAGCGGCCAGGGCAGGCGGTAGCAGCCCGAACAGATCCTGGACGAACCGGTCTTTGACCGGCGTGGTCAGGTCCAGGGTGTGAAGCGGCAGCTCATCGGCCAGCACTTGCTGGATGGCTTCGATCACCACCGGGTGGTTGTGCCCCAGGGCCAGGGTTCCGGCTCCGGCCAGGCAATCGATGAAGGTGCGGCCTTCGACATCTTCGACGTAGATGCCCTTGGCGCGCTTGAGTGCCAGGGGAATGCGTCGCGGATAGCTGCGGGCGTTGGATTCCTGCCGGCTCTGACGGGCGAGCAATGGCGATTCGTTGAATTGATAAAGCGTCTCGGCGGACGTCGCCGGCTGCTCTTCGATAAGGTTGGTAGCGACTGACATCTCTCGACCCCTCAATAAGGTTTTCCTGTTCTGGAAACGCATCAGCGCTTGAGGGATTTAGGCGGTAACACGGAAACCTTTGCAGGAGCGAGCTCGCTCGCGATGGACTCAAGAACACCGCGTGCATTCAGAAAGCACACGTTATCGTTATCGACCATCGCGAGCAGAGCTCGCTCCTACAGGGGGGGTCAGACCGGTTGCAGCGGCATCGTCAGCTCAACCCGCAAGCCGTCCGGTCGGCTATCGAAATGCAGCGTGCAACCGCAACGCTGAACGATGGCCTGCACAATCGCCAGCCCCAGACCACAACCGGTGCTCTGACCGTTGCGCCAGAAGCGCTGGGTCAGGTGTTGCAGATCTTCTTCGGCAATCCCCGGCCCATGGTCGCGAACCACAAACTGCACACGATTGCCGGTGGTTTCCAGGCTCAACTCCACCGCTTTGTCGGCGGGGGTATGGCGCAGTGCGTTGTCGAGCAAGTTGCGCAGCGCAGCAATCGACAGCACGGCGGGCATTTGTACCGGCGCGGCGGAAACCTTGCCCGGCGCCTGAAACCTGATGCGCTGGCGATCGCCGCTTGCCGCGTCCTGGATCGCCAGTTTCGCCACTTGTTCGGCGTTGCATTGCACACCGTCGTCGAATGACAGACTGCCCTCGACGCGCGCCAACAACAGTAATTGTTCGAGGGTCCGGTGCATGCGGTCGGCGCCCTCTTCGGCCCGGGCCAGGGACTGGTCCCGGGCGCTGCCTTGCGTCATCCGCGCCACTTGCAGGTGGGTCTTGATCGCGGTCAGCGGGCTACGCAGTTCGTGGGCTGCGTCTCCGGTCAGGCGACGTTCGCGCTCGATGGTCTTGCCGATGCGCTGGAGCAACTGGTTCTGGGTTTCCAGCAAGGGTTGCAGCTCGCTGGGCAGTGGCTGGATCTGCAAGGGTTCGAGGGAGTCGGCGCTGCGGCGCATCAAGGCATCGCGCATGCGGTTGAGCGGCGCCAGCCCCTGGCCGATGCCCAGCCAGAGCAAACACAGGCAACCGAGCAGCGCCACGCCCACCGGCACCGAAGCGGCCAGCAGGATCGACATGTTCAACGCCTCACGCTCGATCTGCCGGTCAGCGGTGGTGATGCGCAGATCGCCCCGGGCCAACGTGAAACTGCGCCACGGCGCGCCGTCGATCATCTGATCGTGAAACCCGAGTTTCTCGGCCTCCAGGGTCTGCTGCGGATCGGAGTGACTGCGGGCAAGGATTTCGCCGCGCAACGAGCTGACCTGGCACGCCATGCCACCCGGAATGTTCAGCTGTTCGGCACTGAAGTGGGTGCCCTCGCCCTTGCTCGGCACGGGCGGCAGTTGCTCCATCAGGCCGGCGACCATGCGTGCCGAGGCCACCAGGCGCTGGTCGAGGGAAAACATCATTTGATTGCGCAGATCGCTGAGCATCCAGGCCGCGGCCAGGGCCCAGATCAAGGCAAATGCGGCGCCGAGCGTCAGACTCAGGCGCAAACGCAGACTCATCACTTCGATTTTTCTCCGCCATCAGCCGGCCCCAGGCGATAGCCCAGGCCGCGCACGGTCTCGACAATGCCGTTGCCGAGCTTGCGCCGCAGGTGATGGATATGGACGTTAAGGGCGTTGCTTTCCAGTTCGTCGTTGAAACCGTAGACGCTGTCCTTGAGTTGCTCGGTGGACAACACACGGCCACGGTTATGCAGCAAGGCTTGCAGCAATGACTGCTCACGGCGCGACAAGTCCACCGGCTGCCCCGCGAGCGTGGTTTCGCGGCTGCTCGGGTCGTAGGTCAGGGCACCATGCTCGATCAGGTTGACGCTGCGCCCCGCCACCCGCCGCAACAGCGTGTGCAAGCGTGCAGCGAGTTCGCGCAAGTCGAACGGTTTGAGCAGATAGTCGTCGGCACCGGCTTGCAGGCCATCGACGCGATCAGTGACCGAGTCCCGGGCGGTGAGGATCAAAACCGGCAACTCCAGGCCTTGATGGCGCAACTGCTGCAGCAGCTTGAGGCCATCCTCGTCCGGCAACCCAAGGTCGAGCACCATCACGTCGAACTCCGCCACCTTGAGCATCGCCCGGGCGGCGGACGCCGTGGCGACGTGTTCCACGGTCAGGCCATGGGCGGTCAGGCCGGCGACGATACCGCTGGCGATCAGCTCATCGTCTTCGCAAACCAGTACGTGCATGGGAACTCCGTGAGCAAAAAAGCAATTCAAACCGATGCGGATTAAGTGGCAATTATGGCAAGCCCTTTGACCGACGAGAAGCAGGGCTTTGTCCTGTCGGCGCCACCGTCTGTCAAAAATGCTGGATGATTGCGCATTTATTTAACCAGGCCGCACTTGATTCAAATTGAATAACACGGTTTCAACCCGAAACAAACCACTGCAAAAAACCGTACAAATCCAAAATACATAGAGTCAATCTGAATCCGCTTTTATCGCACCACCATTAACCTTGATAGTTAATACTCTTCAAACATCAAAAATTTATTCACCTGAAAGGATTCAGACCATGTCAATACTTAAAAACTTCGTCGCTGTCGACTGGCGCTCCGGAAAGGACCGTTGCTACTTCTTCTTCAAAGATTCCAATACTTACTCACGATACAACAACATTGAAGACCGGATTGAATCGGGGCACCCCACATCGGTAACTTACACAAACTGGAAAGAATTCCACCCACACGTTCGAAATCTGCGGTTCGGATTCGCCACAACCCGAATAGTTGGAGACAACCGGCTCGGGTGGGATTCCGATATCCTTTGGTTATTTTATTACGACAATGGCATCCCCATGGTATGTGAATATGACCAAGATACAGATACCCCCGTAAGTTTCAAACGCGTCGATCAATCTATATGGGCAATGCTTACACCTTATTTCGACAAAATTATTACAGGCACCACTTGGAGTACACCCTTTAAAAACACCGGCAAATACATTTTCAAATTTATCTTGAATGATGGAACCTACATCCATCTTGACTGGCAGAGCAAGAAACCTGTCATCGCCAACATCAACGATGACACTTGGCCAGGACTTGCATTTTATGCCGACGACATCATCACTGCTGTGCAGATCGATGCTGACGTTACGGACAGCTATCTGTATATCTTCCTGAAGGCAAACACTTACTTAAAATACAACATCGATAAAAACAAGCTGCAAGTCGGTCCACGAGACGTTGGCACAAACTGGCCCGGACTGGTGCACAGCTGATCTGACGCAAATTGCTGGCGGCCTGGTGGCGGTTAATCATCGGTTAATCGCCACCATCCATTGTGCCTCTCACTTGCACAGAACCAAGGCTTATCCATGCGTCGACTGTTTTTATTTTTTGTTCTCTTGATCTCGGGTCTGGCCCAGGCAGGAACCAATCCGTTCGACACCAAACCTGAATTCCTCCCGGTTGATAAAGCCTTCGCGTTTACCACTGAACGCCTGGAATCCGGTGAAACCCAGCTCTATTGGCAGATCACCGACGGCTATTACCTGTATCAGAAACGCTTGAAGTTCGATGGATTACCTGTCGGGCAACATCCCCCGCTACCGGAAGGCGAAGCCCACAGCGACGAGTTTTTCGGTGAACAGCAAGTCTACCGTCAGGGCCTGGAACTGAAAATTCCGGCGGGTGCCAGCGGTCAGGTCAAGGTCAGTTACCAGGGCTGCGCCGATGCCGGTTTGTGTTATCCGCCACAAACCAGAGTCGTGGACCTGGGCAATACCAATGCATTGAATGCGACCACTGAAGCGCCGGACCAGGCGCTGGCCAGCAGCCTGCAGCAACGGGCGCTGGGCTGGAGCCTTCTGGTGTTCTTCGGCCTGGGCCTGTTGCTGGCCTTCGCGCCATGTTCATTACCGATGCTGCCGATTCTGGCCGGGTTGATCGTCGGCAGTGGCGCCACGCCCAGACGCGGATTCGCCCTGGCCAGCAGTTATGTAGTCAGCATGGCGCTGGTGTATGCGGCAATGGGTGTCCTGGCCGCCTCCCTCGGGGCGAACCTGCAAGCCTGGTTGCAGAACCCCTGGCTACTGGGCAGTTTCGCGGCGATTTTCGTGCTGCTGGCGCTGCCGATGTTCGGTTTCTTCGAACTGCAACTGCCGGTGGCCGTGCGTGATCGCCTGGAAAACGTCTCGCGCAATCAACGCGGTGGCAGTCTGATCGGCGCCGGGGTGCTGGGGGCGCTGTCCGGTCTGCTGGTTGGTCCCTGCATGACCGCGCCACTGGCCGGCGCCCTGCTCTACATCGCGCAAAGCGGTAACGCGCTGCATGGCGGATTGATTCTGTTCGCCATGGGCATCGGCATCGGTGTGCCGCTGTTGCTGCTGGTGACCGTCGGCAATCGTTTCATGCCCAAGCCAGGCGCCTGGATGAACCTGGTCAAAGGCATTTTCGGCTTCCTGTTCCTCGCCACCGCATTGTTGATGCTGCGTCCGGTGCTCGACGAATCCCTGTGGGTCGGCTTGTGCGGTGCGCTGCTGTTGATCGCGGCCTACAGCGCCTGGAAACAGTCGGAAGGGTTTGGCCGTATCGCGCACCTGTTTGGCGCCAGTTCGTTACTGCTCGGTTTATGGGGTGGCCTGTTGGTGATCGGTGCAGCCGGTGGCGGCGATGATCCGTTCAAGCCATTGCAGGTCTACCGCGCCTCGAACCAGGCTGTGGCCGCCGTGCCGGTTGGCCACGATGCCTTCATCACCATCAAGGATCCGCAGGCACTGCAACGGGAACTCGACGCCGCACAGGCTCAGGGCCAGTGGGTGCTGCTGGACTACTACGCCGACTGGTGCGTGTCGTGCAAGGTCATGGAAAAACAGGTCTTCGGCAAAACCCGTGTCCTCGAGGCCTTGAGCGATGTGCGCTTGCTGCGACTGGACGTCACCGCCGACAATGCCGCCAGCCGTGAACTGCTCGGCCGTTACCAAGTGCCAGGGCCACCGAGCCTGCTGTGGATTGGCGTGGACGGTGAAGAGCGGCGCAGCCAGCGCATCACCGGCGAGGTCGATGCCGATACATTCCTGCAACGCTGGACCACCACCCGAGACGCCCGTTAATGCTGACTTTCACCCTCGGCACCTTTGCCATCGCGCTCAATCACCTGCTGTTGATCAGTGCGCTGGCGCTGGCCACTTTTGTCGGCTGGCGGGTCGCCAAGCGTGGTGGTGAAAACCCTGAGTCGGTGCTGTTCAGCCTGTTTCTGATGGGCATGCTGGCAGCCAGAATCAGTTTCGTGGCGGCCTATTGGGTGCACTATCGCAACGATCCGTGGCAGGTCATCGACCTGCGCGATGGCGGTTTCCTCGCCTGGCCGGGGGTAGTGGTCGTTTTGCTCGCCACGCTGTATCGCGGCTGGCGTCGCCCGGGGCTGCGCCGTCCATTGGGCTTTGGCGTGGCCAGTGGCCTGGCGTTCTGGCTGTTGGCGACGTTCTCCCTGTCGATTTATGAACAAGGCACACGCCTGCCGGAAATCACCCTGCGCAACGCCGCCGGCGAAACCGTGCAACTGGCCGACTACAAGGGAGGCCCGTTGGTGATCAATCTCTGGGCCACCTGGTGCCCGCCGTGCCGCCGGGAAATGCCGGTGCTGGAAAACGCCCAGCAACACCGGCCGGACCTGACGTTCCTGTTCGTCAATCAGTCAGAAAGCATGCAAAGCGTCGCGATCTTTCTGGAAACCCAGGGCCTGAGCCTGTCCAATGTGCTGTTCGACGGCAGTGGGCGTCTGAGCCAGGCCGTCGGTTCCATGGCATTGCCGACTACGCTGTTCTACAACCCCGAGGGTCGCCTGCTGGGCAGCCATCTGGGCGAGTTGTCGGAAGCCAGCCTGGCCCGCGCGCTGGAAAACTTCGACACCGTACCCGCCACCTCTTCAAGGAAACTGCCATGCCCCGCCTCCGCCACCTGCTGACCCTGAGCCTTGGTGCTGCCCTGTTGCACCTGCCATCGGTGCAGGCCGAAGAGTTGCCCGATGCCATCAAGAAAATCGAGGCCAAGGGCGCGAAAATCGTCGGCCAGTTCGACGCCCCCGACGGCTTGCGTGGTTATGCCGCGCAATACCAGAACCGCGGCATGGCGCTGTACCTGACCCCGGACGGCAAACACGTGTTGCTGGGCAACCTGTATGACGCCGAGGGCAATGACCTGAGCAGCGCACCTTTGCAGAAACTGGTGTATGCACCGATGGCCAAGGAAGTCTGGGCCAAGTTCGAAACCAGCAACTGGATCGGCGACGGCAAGAAGGATGCGCCGCGCGTGGTGTACCTGTTCAGTGACCCGAACTGCCCGTACTGCAACATGTTCTGGGAACAGGCCCGGCCATGGGTCAAGGCCGGCAAGGTGCAGTTGCGCCACATCATGGTGGGCATCATCCGCGAAGACAGCCCCGGAAAATCCGCCGCGCTGCTCGCCGCCAAAGACCCGGAAAAAGCCCTGCAGGATCACGAAGCCGCTGGCAAGGAGAGTTCGCTCAAGGCCTTGAAGGAAGTGCCGCCGGCGATTCAGGCAAAGTTCGCGGCCAACATGCAATTGATGGAAGAGCTGGAGTTGCAGGCGACGCCGGCGATTTTCTACATGGATGACAAGGGCAATCTGCAACAGCAGCAAGGCGCGCCGTCGCCGGACAAACTGGCGAAGATTCTCGGGCCGAAGTGACTTTTCCCCTTACAGGGTAGAGACAGCACTGACGCCATCGCGAGCAAGCTCGCTCCCACAGGGGAAGGTGATCACCTGTGGGAGCGAGCTTGCTCGCGATGGCGTCGGTAGATTCGACTAATTTCTGTCGGCCAAAAATGCCAACAAGGTTTCAGTCACAAACCCAGGGTTCTCCAGATTGGAAATATGCCCCGCCTCCGGCACCAGCACCCACGGGCAGCCAATCAGCTCAGCCATTTCACGGGCTTCACCCGGTGGCCGAGGCTTGTCCTGATCGCCGCACATCACCAGCGTGGTCGCTGCGTCCAGTTCGCCCAGACGCGATAACTGGTCATCGCGCCCAAATGTAATCCGCCCCATCGGCGCGATGCTTTCACGCAGGCGATCCGCGGGTAGAGCCGCGAGGGAAGCACGAAAATCCCGGTAGAGCGCCGACTGCGGATCAATGCCCGGCCGGAAGAAAATCGGCACCACGATATCCAGCAGCGCTGGCGTGATGACACCCGCCTCTTCGATCTGCTTCAACAGTGAAAAGTAGTACTGGCGAGTCGGCTCCGGTTCGGCGCCGGCGTAGGTGTCCATCAGCACCAGTCCGTTGATCCGCTGCGCTGCCGATAAGGCCAGGCGCACACCCCACATGCCGCCGACCGACAGGCCGACCAGCGTGACCCGCTCGATGTCCAGATGATCGAGCAGGACCAGGGCCTGACGCGCCAGGTCATCCAGCGACGTCGTACCGACAGGCAACGGCCCGGATTGGCCGTGCCCCCACAGGTCCAGGGCTATCACACGATACTGTTGCGAGAGCGCGGCAATCTGCGGCGCCCACATGGCCTGGTCCCACAGGTAACTACCGGCCAGCAGCACCGCCGGGCCGGTACCTTGATCGATGTAGTGGAGGGCTTGTCCGTCTATCGTTACGAAGGGCATCGACTGTCTCCGCGAGCAAAAAGGGAGCCCGAAGACTGAGCGGCTGACGGATCGCAGTCAATCGCGAGAATGTATGCGTTTGTACAACCGCCTACGCGGGCAAGTCGGATCGCCGCACCGCCGCTCCCACAGGGATTTATGCTGATCACAAATGATGTGTTCACCACCACCCCCTGTGGGAGCGAGCTTGCTCGCGATGGGGTCAGTACTGACGCCAGGGAATCAAAGCCCCTCCAGCTCCGCCATCAAATCATTCAAGCGATCCACCTTCTCCTCGGTGAGTTCGCTGGCCGTCAACCCGTCGATGTACCGGGCCAGTTCTTCCACCGTGCTGCATTCGAACATCGCCCGCAACGGCACATCCCGTTGCAGGGTTTTCTGCACCCGTGACGCGATTTGCGTGGCCAGCAGCGAATGCCCACCCAACTCGAAGAAGTTGTCGCGAACGCCCACTCTCTCGGCCTTCAGTACCTCGGCCCAAATGTCTGCCAGGGTCTGCTCCAGCTCATTGCGCGGCGCCTGGTAATCCTGGCTTTGCAATTGACCGATCTCCAGCGTCGGCAGGGCCTTGCGGTCCAGTTTACCGTTGGCGTTGAGCGGTAGCTTGTCCAGCCATAACCAGTGCAGAGGCACCATGTATTCCGGCAACTCGACACGCAGGCGTTGCTTGATGCGCTCCAGGCGTTCAGCCGGATCGAGCGCAACATCCGCCGCGACCAGATAGCCCACCAGGTGCTTGCCGTTCGCCCCTTCCTGCACACCCACCGCCGCATCGCGGATTTGCGGTTGTTCGTGCAGGCGAGCTTCGATTTCACCGAGCTCGATGCGGTAACCGCGGATCTTCACCTGATGGTCGACCCGGCCGACATATTCCAGAACGCCGTCACTGCGACGGCGTGCCAGGTCGCCAGTGCGATACAGGCGCTCACCCGGTGCGCCGAACGGGTTCGGCACAAACACCGGTGCCGTGCGCAGCGGATCGCTGACATAGCCGCGACCGACCCCGGTCCCCGCCACGCACAGTTCACCCACCGCGCCCAGCGGCACCAGTTCCAGCGCTCCGTCGAGCAGGTACAATTTGTTGTTGTCAGTCGGCGTACCGATCGGCAGGTAACTGCCGCGAGTCGACGCCATATCGACGCGGAAGAACGCCACGTCATCCGAGCACTCCGCCGGGCCATAGGCATTGACCAGGCCGATCTGCGGATAGCGCAGCAACCATTGATGCGCCAGTTCCGGCGGCATCGCCTCCCCCGTCGGCAACATCCAGCGCAAGCCGTCAAGGCTCATGCGCTCCTGGGCGAGCATGCCCTGGATCAGCGAAGGTACGCTTTCCAGCACGGTGATGCCCTGGCTTTGCACATGGGCCAGCAAACCCTGGGGATCGTGGGCAATGGTGTTCGGCACGATGTCCACCCGGGCGCCGAACAACGGCGCGGCGAGGAACTGCCACACGGAAATGTCGAAGCTTTGCGACGCGGTTTGCGCGATCACGTCGGCGTCGCTCAGGTTCAGGTATGGCACCTTGCTCAATTGGTTGTTGAGCATGCCGCGCTGTTCGACCATCACGCCTTTTGGCAAACCGGTGGAGCCAGAGGTGTAGATCACATAGGCGAGGTTGTCCGGACCACTGTAGACACCAGGATTGTCCGCCGACAGGGCAAGGGCCTGGACTTCCTCCCAGACCAGCAGCCGTGGCCGGCTGGAGCAGCCGAACTCCTCGAGCAAGGCTTGCGCCTGCTCACGACAGGCTTGCGTGCACACCAGCAATGGCGTGCGGCTCAGATCGATGATCCGGCTCAGACGCTGACTCGGCAAACCCGGATCCAGCGGCAGGTAACCCGCCCCTGCCTTGAAGCTGCCGATGATCATGCCCAGCAAGTCGAGGCTGCGTTCGGCCAGCAAGGCCACCGGTTGATCGCGCCCGACACCGGCGGCGATCAATGCATGACCGAGGCGGTTGCTGCGCTGGTTCAGCTCCAGATAACTGTATTGCCGGTCCAGACAACTGGCGGCAATCCGCAGTGGATGCCGGGCGACCTGCGTTTCGAACAATGCAACGTAACTCTGCTCCAGCGGGTAATCGTGTTCGCTCTGGTTGCAGCCATGGATGAGGAAGTCCTGCTCCTCAGCCCCCAGCAACGGCAGGTCGGCCATGTCGCCATGGAAACCTTCCACCAATGCCAGCAGCAGACGCTTGAACTCAGCGAGCATGCGCTCAACCGTGGCCTCATCGAAGTAGCGTTGGTCGTAGGACAGGTGCAAGCCCAGGTCATCGCCCGGATAGCACACGGCCGTGAGCGGGAAGTTGGTATGGGTTCGGCCCGAGTCCGAGGTCGCGTTGAGGCTCTGCGCACGGTCGAGCACCGAGACTTCCACCGGGGCGTTTTCGAACACGAACAGGCTGTCGAACAGCGGCTGGCCTTTGGGCAATTCGCTCTGTTCCTGAATGTTCACCAGCGGCAGGTATTCGTATTCACGCAGTTGCATGTTGTGGTCGAGCAGACCGCTGAGCCATTGGCGCACGCTGCATCGCTGGCCGTCCTCAGGCATTTTCACCCGCAGCGCGATGCTGTTGATGAACAGGCCGACGGTGCGCTGCATCTGCGGCATGTCCACCGGACGCCCGGCCACGGTGACGCCGAACAGCACGTCGCGATCACCGCTCAAGCGCCGCAGCACCAGCGCCCACGCCGCCTGGGCAAAGGTGTTGATGGTCAACTGATGGGCCTGGGCCAGTTCGCGCAATTGCGCACCTTCACGGGCATCGAGCCTTGCATAGCGATCCCCGACGATCATGCCGCCGCTGTCGCCGGCATGTTCACGCAGCAATGGCCGGTCGCTCGGGATCGGCGTGGTCCGTTCGAAACCCTGCAGGTTGGTTTTCCACCACTGCCGTGCTTCGGCCAGGCTCTGATGCTGCAGCCAACCGATGTAGTCGCGATAACGTGGTGGTACCTCCAGCTGCGCTTCCCGGCCTTCGCCGAGGGCGCTGTAGATCTCGAAGAAATCATTCATCAGCAGCGAACGGCACCAGGCATCGATGAGGATGTGGTGGTTGCTCATCATGAACCAGTAGCGCGCCGCGCCCACACGGATCAAACGCAAGTGGAACGGCGCCTGGTTGAGCAGATCGAACCCCGCCTCGCGTTCAGTCTTGAGCAGGGTTTGCAGCTTCGGCTCTTGCTCGACTTCGGCGAGATTGCTCCAGTCGAGGTATTCGATCGGCGTACTGCCCGGTTTGTGGATCACTTGCAGCATGTCTTCGCCGACGTTCCAGCAGAACGACGCGCGCAACGCTTCGTGGCGGGCGATCACCGCTTGCCAGGCCTGGGCGAAACGCTGCGGGTCGAGTTCGCTGTTGATGCGGTAGCGGTCCTGCATGTAGTACAGGCCGGTGCCCGGTTCCAGCAAGGTGTGCAACAGCATGCCTTCCTGCATCGGGGTCAGCGGGTAGACGTCTTCGATGACGGCGGCCGGGACCGGTAGCGCATCCAGTTGAGTCTGGCTGAGATTCGCCAGCGGGAAGTCCGACGGCGTCAGGCCACCCGCGTCGTCGCGCAGGCAATGCTCGATCAGGCTGTTCAACTCACCGAGGTAGGCATCGGCCAACTCGTCGATGGTTTGCCCATCGAAGCGTTCGGCGCTGAAAGTCCAGCGCAGTACCAGTTCACCGCCATACACCTGACCGTCGACGCTCAGCTCGTTGGGCAACGGGGCATTGGCATCGTGGGCCGCGCCAATGGCTTCATCCAGTGGATGGAACAGTGCGTCCGCCCCGAAGCTCTGGTCGAACTGGCCGAGGTAGTTGAAGGTGATCGGCGCCACCGGCAACTGCGCCATGCTGTGGCGGCTCAGGTCATCAGCCAGGTAACGCAGCACGCCATAGCCCAGGCCTTTGTGCGGCACGGCACGCAATTGCTCCTTGATCGCCTTGATCGACACGCCCTGCCCGGCGGCTTCTTCGATGTTCAGCGGCGTCAGGCGCAGTGGGTAGGCACTGGTGAACCAGCCGACGGTGCGGGTCAGGTCGATCTCGTCGAACAGCGCTTCGCGGCCGTGGCCTTCCAGTTGAATCAGCGCCGATGGCTGACCGCTCCAGCGGCACAGCACGCGGGCCAATGCGGTCAGCAGCAAGTCGTTGACCTGGGTGCGATAGGCACTCGGTGCCTGTTGCAGCAACTGCCGGGTACGCTCGCTGTCGAGGCGCACGCTGACGGTTTGCGCATGACGATTCTGCCGCCCGCCAGCGGGGTGATCACAGGGCAAATCGGCAGTGGGCCCGGCCAGGTGCGCCTGCCACCAGCCCAGTTCTTCGCGCAGGGACTCACTGCCGGCGTAGGCTTGCAGCCGTGCGGCCCAGTCCTTGAAGGCGCTGGTTTTCGCCGGCAGTTTCACCGACTGCTGCGCGTCCAGTTGGCGGTACACGGTTTGCAGGTCGTCCAGCAGTACGCGCCATGAAACACCATCGACGACCAAGTGGTGAATCGCGATGAACAGCCGTTGCTGGCCCTCGGGACCATCGACCAGCAACACGCGTATTAGCGGTCCCTCTTCGAGGTCGAGGCTGCGCTGGGCATCGGCGAACAGGGCGGGGCATTTATCCATCGACGAAACGCGTACCTGCCACAACACCGGCGCCTCGGAAATCGGCTGATGCTGTGCTTGCCACTGACCGGCGAGCTTGCTGAAGCGCAGACGCAAGGCGTCGTGCTGTTCGATTACCGCCAGCAGCGCTTGCTCCAGTCGATGGGGCTCCAGAGGTGCGGTCGGTTGCAGCAACAACGCCTGGTTCCAGTGCTGGCGCTGCGGGATGTCGGTGTCGAAGAACCAGTGCTGGATCGGCGTCAGACGCGACTCGCCCATGATCAAGCCCTGCTCGGCGCTGACCTGCTCGCTGCGGCTGGCCACGGCGGCGAGGGTCTGCACGGTCTGGTGCTGGAACAGGTCGCGAGGGCTGAAGTGAATGCCCTGCTGCCGTGCCCGGCTGACAACCTGGATCGACAGGATCGAGTCACCGCCCAACTCGAAGAAGTTGTCGTTGAGGCCGACCTGTCCAACGTTCAGCACTTCGCACCAGATCTGCGCGAGGCTGACTTCAAGCTCGTTGCTCGGCGCTACGTAGTGATGGCGATTCAGCTCCGGGTCCGGCGCCGGCAGAGCGCGGCGGTCGAGTTTGCCGTTGGCGGTCAGCGGCATGCGGCCCAGCAGGATCAGGTGCGTGGGCACCATGTAGTCTGGCAGTTGCGATTTCAGATGCGCCTTGAGGGCCTCGCGCAAGACCGATTGCTGTGCTTCGTTCTGTTCGGCGACGTCAGTCACCAGATAGCCGACCAGTTGCTTGCCACTCGGTGCATCGAGCGCCAGCACAACGGCTTCACGAATCGATTCGTGCTCCAGCAGACGGGTTTCGATCTCGCCCAGTTCGATGCGAAAACCACGAATTTTCACTTGATGGTCGATGCGTCCGAGGTATTCCACCAGGCCGTCGGCGCGCTGGCGCACCAGGTCGCCGGTGCGGTAGATACGTCCGCCGTTGGCGGCAAACGGATCGGCCACAAAGCGCTCCGCGGTCATGCCCGGACGCTGGTGATAACCCTGGGCCAGACCCGCGCCACCGACGTACAACTCGCCCGTCGCGCCTTGCGGCACCAACGCCAGGTCGGCGTCGAGAATGTAGGCCACGCGGTCGCCAATCACGCTTCCGATCGGCACGCTGCCGGCGCCCTCTTCCAGCACTTCAGGGGCGAGACTGGCCAGCGGCATGACCACGGTTTCGGTCGGGCCGTAGGCGTTGAAGAACAGGCTCGGCTTGAAGGCTGCGCGAATGCGCGCCAGGTGTTCACCGGTCAGCGCTTCGCCGCCGGTGATGATCATGCGCACCGCCAGGGTTTCATTTTGCGTTGCCAGCCATTGCGCCAACTGGCTGCCATAGCTCGGCGTGAATCCGAGGACATTGATCTGATGACGACGGATCAGGCCACAGATTTCTTCCGCGTCCCACTGCCCTTGAGCCCGCAGCACCACTTGCGCACCACTGAGCAGCGGCACCAGCAAACGCTCGGTGGCGGCGTCGAAGTTGATCGAATAGAAGTGCAGTTCGCAATCGTCAGGGCGCATGGTGAAACGCTCGATCACCGCGCGGCAGTGCATGGCGATTTCGCCGTGGGATACCACCACGCCTTTCGGTTTGCCGGTCGAACCCGAGGTGTAAATCAGGTAAGCCTGATGCTGCGGCAGGCTGATCAACGGCAATTCGGTGGCCGGGTAATTGGCCAGTGCAGCGGCGTCTTCTTCAAGACACCAGCGGCCGACGGTCGCCGGCAACTCGCCCAGGGCCTTGAACATCGCCGCGTCGCTGAGCAGCAAACCGATGCCGCTGTCATTAATCATGTAATGCAAGCGGTCCAGCGGGTATTCCGGATCCAGCGGCACATAGGCGCCGCCAGCCTTGAGGATCGCCAGCAG
This sequence comes from Pseudomonas sp. BF-B-30, assembly GCF_019956305.1. Classification (NCBI taxonomy): domain Bacteria; kingdom Pseudomonadati; phylum Pseudomonadota; class Gammaproteobacteria; order Pseudomonadales; family Pseudomonadaceae; genus Pseudomonas; species Pseudomonas sp. BF-B-30. Next base: position 32,359 of record NZ_JAHBDG010000028.1, read on the forward strand.
GCCGACGACCATCTCCAGCGAGCGCTCCAGTGCCAGCCCCACACGAACCTGCGGTCCGACGCCTCGTTCGCGCAGCATCCAGGCCAGGCGATTGGCCCGGCCGTCGAGTTCGGCATAGCTCAGGGTTTGCCCGGCGAAGGTCAGGGCCGGAGCGTCCTGGCGCATCAAGGCTTGCTCGGCGAACAGGTGATGGATGCACTGGTCCAGCCGATGCTCGCCCGGCTCGACGCCGAGGCTGTCGAGCAGATGTTGTTGTTCACCACACGCCAGCAGCGGCAGTTCGCTCAAGCGCTGCTGCGGATCGGCAATCAGCGCCTCCAGCAGGTTGCGCCAATGCCCGGCCATGCGCGCAATGCGCGGCTCGTCGAACAGATCGGTGCTGTAGGTCAGGCAGCAACCCAGGCGATGGTCCAGGTCGGTGACTTCCAGGTTGAGGTCGAACTTGGTCGCGCGGGCATCGTTGGCCAGGTACTCGACCGTCATGCCGGCCAGGGTGCGGCTTTGCTGGAACTCCCAGCGCTGCACGTTGCACATCACCTGGAACAATGGGTTGTAGGCCGCGCTGCGGGGTGGTTGCAAGGCTTCCACCAGATGATCGAACGGCAGGTCCTGATGGGACTGGCCTTCGATCACCGTGTGGCGCACCTGCTCGAACAACTCACCGACGGACATCTGCCCGTCGAGCTGGCAGCGCAGCACCTGTGTGTTGAGGAACGCGCCGATCAGCCCTTCGCTTTCCGGGCGAATGCGGTTGGCCACCGGCGCGCCGATGCGCAGATCGGTCTGACCGCTGTAGCGGTACAGCAGCGTGGCCAGGGCGGCGGTCATGGTCATGAACAGGGTCAGGCCGTGTCGCGCATTGAACGTGCGGACCCGTGCCGCGAGGTCGTCGCTCAGCTCAAAGCGATACAACTCACCCTGATGGCTTTGCACCGCCGGACGCGGACGGTCGGCCGGCAACTCCAGCAGCGGGTGTTCGCGGCCCAGTTGCGTGGTCCAGTAATCGAGCTGGCGCTGACGCTCGCCGGACTCCAGCCACTGACGCTGCCACACGCTGTAATCCAGGTACTGCACCGGCAACGGCGCCAGCGGTGATTCACGGTCATCGACGAACGCTTCGTACAGCGCGCTGAGTTCCCGGGCAAAAATGTCCATCGCCCAGCCTTCGGTGACGATGTGGTGCAGGGTCAGAACGAAGTAGTGTTCCTGTTCGGCGGTCTTGACCAGGCAGGCGCGCAACAGCGGTCCGGTCTCCAGATCGAACGGCTGATGCGCTTCGTCGTCGGCCAGTTGCTGGACCTGCCACTCGCGGACCTCGGCATCCAGCGCGGTGAAATCCTTCCACACCATGCGCACGCCGGTTTGCGCGTGTACTTGCTGGCGGGCGACGCCGTCGATGCTCGGGAACGTGGTGCGCAGGGTTTCGTGACGCAGGATCAGGGCTTGCAGCGCGGCCTCGAAGCGCGCCACGTCGAGCACGCCACGCAGCCGCGCCATGCCGCCGACGTTGTAGGCCGGGCTGTCGGGCTCCATCTGCCAGAGGAACCACATGCGCTGCTGGGAATAGGACAGCGGCACCGCCTGCCCGCGGTCGACTTTTTCAATCGGCGGCTGTTTGTTGGTGCTGCCACTGGCCTGGATCAGGCGAACCTGTTCGGCAAACGCACCGAGTTCGCTGTGCTCGAACAGCGCCCGCAGCGGCAACTCGACGTCGCAGGCCTGGCGGGTGCGGGAGATGATTTGCGTGGCCAGCAGCGAGTGACCACCGAGGGCAAAAAAATCATCGCGCAAACCGACTTGCGTCAAACCCAGCACTTCGCGCCAGATGCCGGCGATGCGTTGTTCCAGTTCTGTCACAGGCTCGACGTGCTCGCGAACCTGCCACTGCGGTTCCGGCAACGCGCGGCGGTCGAGCTTGCCGCTCGGGCCGAGGGGCATTTTGTCCAGGCGCATCAGTTGCGTCGGCACCATGTATTCCGGCAGTTCGGCGGCCAATGCGCTTTTCAGGCGCGCGGTTTGCTCGACCTCGTCCCCGGCATTGTCCGCAGCGGTGTAGTAACCGATCAACTGCACCCCGGCCACGGTGTCGCGCACCAGCACCACGGCTTGCGCAACCCCGTCCTGGGCCAGCAGCCGTGCCTGGATTTCCTCCGGCTCGACCCGGAACCCGCGCAACTTGACCTGTTGATCGAGACGGCCGAGGTATTCGATCACGCCATCCGCCGTCCAGCGCGCCCGGTCGCCGGTGCGATACAGGCGTGCGCCCGGCTCGCCCAACGGATCGACCACGAATCGTTCGGCGGTCAACGCCGGGCGACCGAGGTAACCACGGGCCAAGCCAACGCCGCTGATGCACAACTCACCCGGCACACCGACCGGAACGGGATGCAGATCGTTGTCGAGCACGCGGCAGATCACATTGCCCAGCGGCCGGCCAATCGGCGAGCGTTCGCCATCGGCGCTGGAGCATTGCCAGTGGGTGACGTTGATCGCGGTTTCGGTCGGTCCGTAGCGGTTGTGAAGTTGCACCGCCGGCAGCTGCGCCAGCACCCGGTTGCGCAGCTCCGCGGGCAAGGCCTCGCCTCCGGAGAACAGCCGGCGCAGGCTGGTGCATTCAGCACTGAGCGGTTCGTCGATGAACAGCGAAAGCAGCGGCGGCACGAAGTGCAACGTGGTCACGCCGTACGCTTGCACCAGCTGCGCGATGCGATGTGGATCGCGATGTTCGCCGGGACCGGCGATCAACAGACGTGCGCCTGCGATCAGCGGCCAGAAGCACTCCCACACCGACACGTCGAAACTGATCGGCGCCTTTTGCATCAGCACGTCGGTTTCGTTCAGGCGATAAGTGTCCTGCATCCATTGCAGGCGCTCGGCCAGCGCCGCGTGGGTGTTGCCGACGCCTTTGGGCTGGCCGGTGGAACCGGAGGTATAAATCACATAGGCAAGATTGTCGCCGTGCAGATGGAGCCCCGGCGCATGGCTTGGCCAACTGTCCAGGTGCAGGGTGTCCATGGCGATCACACTGACACCCTCGCTGGCCGGCAAGCGCTCGAGCAGTCGGGTGTGCGTCAGCAGCAATTGAACACCGCTGTCGCTGAGCATGTAGGCCAGGCGTTCGGCGGGGTAATCCGGGTCCAGCGGCACGTAGGCGCCACCGGCCTTGATGATCGCCAGCAGGCCGATCAACAGTTGCGGCGAACGCTCGCAGGCGATGGCCACGCAGACGTCCGGGCCGACGCCTTTGTCGCGCAGGTAATGGGCCAGACGGTTGGCCTGGGTGTGGAGTTCGGCGAAGTCCATCTGGCCGCCCTCCCAGATCAACGCCGGGCGCCCAGGTGTCAGCCGGGCTTGTTGGTTGAGCGATTCGGGCAGCCATTGACTGGCCGCTGCGCAGGGTGCGCTGGCCCAGTCCGATTGCTGATGCTGCTCGGTGGCCGTCAACAGCGGCAAGTCACCGATGGCGATGTCCGCTTGCTCGCAGACAGCCCGCAACAGGTTGCTGAAATGGTCGGCCAGGCGCTCGATGGTCGCGGCGTCGAACAGTTCGTTGGCGTAGTCGAAGGACAGGGTCAGGCGACCGTTGCGGTCTTCTTCGCTGTGCAGCTGCACATCGAACTTGGCTTCGCGGCTATGCCACGGCAACTCTTCGGCCAACAGCCCCGGCAGGCGCTTCAAGGCGCCAAGGTCGCGTTGCTGATGGTTGAACATGACCTGGAACAGGCCCTGTTCACGGGCCTGCGGGAAGGCTTCGAGCAGTTGCTCGAACGGCAGGTCCTGATGCGCTTGCGCACCCAACGCCGCCTGACGGGTCTGCGCCAGCAACTCAACGAATGGCAGACTTGAGTCCACTTCGGCACGCAGCACCTGGGTATTGATGAAGAAGCCGATCAGACCCTGGGTTTCCAGGCGTGGACGGTTGGCATTAGGCACGCCGATGCGGATATCTCGTTGGCCGCTGTAGCGGTGCAACAAGGTCTGGAACGCAGCCAGCAACAACATGAAGACGGTCGAATCATGGGCCTGGGCGGTCTGACGAATCGCATCGCTCAGGGCCGCGCCCAGACGTACGGTGTGGCGAGCGGCGCTGTGCAGTTGTTGTGCTGAGCGTGGATGGTCGGTGGTCAGGCTCAGGGTTGGATGTTCATCACCCAAGCGGTCTTTCCAATAAGCCAGTTGCCGCTCGCCTTCCCCTTGCGCCAGCCATTGCCGTTGCCAACTGCCGTAGTCGGCGTACTGCGTCGGCAATGGCGCCAGCACCGCTTGCAGGCCCTGGGAGGCGGACGCATACAGGCGCGAGAACTCGTCGATCAGCACATTCAGCGACCAGCCGTCAGCGATGATGTGGTGCAGGGTCACCAACAACTGATGGTCTTCGTCGTCGAAGCGCACCAGCGTCACCCACATCAACGGGCCTTTCTCCAGATCGAACCGGGTTCGCGCTTCGTCCTCGCGGATCTGCTGCGCCCGGGCCTCACGCTCGGCGGCCGGCAGGTCGCTGATGTCGATCAGTTGCAGGTTGAACTCACCGGCCGGATCGACCTGTTGCAGCGCCACGCCATCACGCTCGAAGAATCGCGTGCGCAGGGATTCGTGGCGCTCGATCAACTGCTGGAAACTGGCGCGCAAGGCGTCCTCATCCAGCTCGCCGCGCAGGCGCAAGCCGCCAGGAATGTTGTAGGCGCTGCTGTGTGGGTCGAGTTGCCAGGTGATCCACAGGCGGTTTTGTGCCAGGGATTGCGGCATCGGTTGCTGGCGCGACAGGGCCGTGATCGCGCCCTGGGCCAGGCCACCGTCCTGTTGCAGACGGGTCACGACATCGGCGAATGCGCCGAGGGTCGGCGCTTCGAACAGCAGGCGCAGGCTCAACTCCAGACCCAACTCTTCCCGCAGACGCGCCACCACTTGCGTCGCTGCAATGGAGTTGCCGCCAAGCAGGAAGAAATGATCGTCGGCGCCCACCCGCGCCACTTGCAACTGCTCACACCAGATACGTGCGATCAAGCTTTGCAGCGTCGATCCCGACTCGCTATTGCCCGTGCTTTCGTTGCTGGCCGACGGGAACACCGCGTAGCTGTCGAGGCTGCCGTCCACCAGGCGATTGCGACACGCCGAGCGCTGCAATTTACCGCTGGACGTTTTGGGCAGCGCGCCCGGATTGAGCAGCACCACCACGCTCGGTGCCTCCTGATACGCCTCGGCGACGGTCTGGCGAATGGCTTTGATCAAGGATTCAGGCGGCAGGATTTTCTGCACGCTGCGGCTGATTTCAGCGGCGATGCCGATGCCTTCCTGACCGTCAACCGTGACGGCGAAGGCGGCGACGCGTCCTTTGCGCACCACTTCCACTTCGCGCTCGACAGTCTGCTCGATGTCCTGCGGGTACAGGTTGTGCCCGCGCACGATCAGCATGTCCTTCAGGCGCCCGGTGATAAACAGTTCGCCGTTGCGCAGAAAACCCAGGTCACCGGTACGCAGCCAGGTCTGCCCGGCGTGCTGGACGAAGGTCTTGGCGGACGCTTCGGGGTTGCGCCAATAGCCTGAGGCGATGCTCGGCCCGCTGGCCCAGACTTCGCCGACGACGTTGTCGGCCTGTTCGCTGAGCGAGACAGGATCGAAGATCAACACCGCGTGCGCCGGCTGGCTGATACCGCAACTCATGATCGGGCTGCCCTCGCCCGCTTCGATGCGGCTCTGCGCCAGAGCCTGATCGTCTACCCGCAGGTTGCCGATGCCTTGGCCGCGCGCTGTGCCGGCCACGAACAAGGTGGCTTCGGCCAGACCGTAGGAGGCCATGAAACTGTCCGCGGTGAAGCCGCAGGTCGCGAACTTCCCGGCGAAGCGCTCCAGGGTGTCGAGGCGAATCGGTTCGGAACCGGAATACGCCACACGCCAGCCACTCAGGTCGAGCCGTTCCAGGGCCGACTCGCTGACCCGCTCACTGCACAAGCGATAGGCAAAATCCGGCCCGCCGCTGATGGTGCCGCCGTATTCGCTGATCGCCTCCAGCCAGCGCAACGGCCGACCGAGAAAATACGCCGGGGACATCAACACGCAAGGCACACCGCTGAAAATCGGCTGCAGCAAGCCGCCGATCAGGCCCATGTCGTGATACAGCGGCAGCCAGCTGACGATGACGTCGTCGGGGTTCAGGTCAATGCCGAAACCGTGGCGAATCAGCAATTCGTTGGCCACCAGATTGCCGTGGCTGACTTGCACGCCTTTGGGCAGCGCGGTGGAGCCAGAGGTGTATTGCAGGAAGGCGATGTGATCGTTCTGCAAGTCCACCGCGACCCAACGCTCGGCCAGTGCACCGTCGAGGGTATCGACACACAGCAGTGGCGGCGCGCCTTCGATCTGCTGCAACCCATCCCGCAGTCCGGCGCTGGTCAACAGCACGCGCGGCTGGGCATCGCTGATGATCGACAACAGGCGCTCCTGGTGATGACGTCGTGTCGACTCCGGCGGGTAGGCCGGCACCGCGATCACCCCGGCGTACAGGCAACCGAAGAACGTCGCGACGTAATCCGGGCCGCTGGGGAACAGCAACACCGCGCGGTCTCCGACATCCGTTTGGGCTTGCAACGCACCGGCAATCGTCCGCGCCCGCAGATCCAGTTCGCGATAGCTGAGCACCACCGCCTGGTCCGGGGTCTCGGCGAGAAAGCGCAGGGCCACCCGATCCGGCGTCAGCGCCGCTCGGCGCTGAAGGGCTTGGACCATTGTGCTGGGGAGTTCGAACGCGTCGGTCATGAGGTTTCCTGCCTGAATTCGGCTTGGTAGGAGCGAGCCTGCTCGCGAAAATCCGGAGAACGCCGCGGGGTGTCAGGCGCCCATCGTTGACGACCATCGCGAGCGAGCTCGCTCCTACAGGGTGATGAGGGTTGCGCTGTGCAATTCACCAATGAGAACGGATGACGTCTGGAAATAATTAGTCGCCAGGCTGGAACGCAAAGCGGACTGAAGTGAGTCAGCGTGTCGCAGTTCTCACTCTTTACCTTTGTAACGCATTAGTTCTTTTTCTCATTTGACAATCATTATCATTAAGCCTAATTTGTCGCTCGATGTGTAGGACGGCCCCCCGGCTCATTCGCCGTCCCACTAACCTTTTGGCAGCAAGGTGATTTCCATGATGGAACCAGTATCCACAAGCAGGTGCGATACACCGCTACTTCAGGCATTCGTCGACAATCGATTGATTCTGGTGAAGATCGCAGCCCGAATTACCGGTTGCCGCTCACGTGCCGAAGATGTTGTGCAGGATGCATTCTTCCGGCTGCAATCGGCCCCGCCCATCACCAGTTCGATCAAGGCTCAGCTCAGCTACCTGTTCCAGATCGTGCGCAACCTGGCGATCGACCACTACCGCAAACAGGCGCTGGAGCAGAAGTATTCCGGCCCTGAAGAGGAAGGGCTGAATGTGGTGATCCAGGGTGCGTCACCGGAAACGTCGCACATCAATTTCTCGACGCTGGAGCACATCGCCGATGCGTTGACCGAGTTGCCGAGCCGCACCCGCTACGCCTTCGAGATGTACCGCCTGCACGGCGTACCGCAAAAAGACATCGCCAAGGAACTCGGCGTCTCGCCGACCCTGGTGAACTTCATGATCCGTGATGCGCTGGTGCACTGCCGCAAGGTGTCGGGCAAGCGTGGCGATATGGCTGCTCGCCAATAAGATCCGAGATCTGCATCGCGCCCATCGCGAGCAAGCTCGCTCCCACAGTGTCCTGCGAACACAGGGAAAATGTGGGAGCGGGCTTGCTCGCGAAGGCGCACTCAAGACCGCAACGAATCTTGACCCTCAAGCCTCAGGCCAGTGCGCACCGATCAAAAAACCGCTCCCGCCCCAACACCATCAGGGCCGCGCGCTTGTGTGGAAAGTCGAACTCTTTCTCGCAGTGAAAGCGCTGCTCTTGCATGTATCCGATCATCTTCGCGTTATCGGCACGCGGCTCGGCAACCACGCGCTGCGTGCGCGGGTCATCGAGAAACAGATAATGCACCAGCGCCGATAACCAACTCGCCACCTTGTGCGGACCGCGGTGATTTTCTTCGCCCACCAGCATGTGGATGCCACGGTCGTAATCGCCGGCCTCGTAGAACGGCGCGATGCGATCTTCCCTGGCCCAGTAGGCCTCGAAATAAGCGAAGGGCTGATTGTCGAAACAACCGATCAGCGTCAGCGTGTGCGGGTCGGCTTCGAGTTTGCTCAGGTATTGGCGATGCTGTTCGAGGCTGCCCTCCTCCTGCCAGAAACTCGCGACACGCGGGCTGTTCTGCCAACGATTGAAGCGCACCAGATCTTGCTCGATGTCCAGCGTGCGCAGGGAAACCCGGGCACCCAGCCGCGCATCGAAGCGTTGATACACTTCACCACGGGGTTTGATCGGCCGCCGTGGATGACGCTTGCCGTCGGTGATGAGCATTTGCTGCGGGTAGCTGCCAGTCAGGGAATGCCCCAGCCAAGGCTGCGGCAACTGCCAGAACAAGGTGCGCTCGCAGTGATACTGGCCACCGATGGGGGTCGCAATCAGCAAGCCGCTGGACACGGCTTCGTTCGGCACGTCCTGCAGTTGCCAGATCAGGCGCTGACAGTCGGGGTTGCGAGCGAACAGCCAGTAACAGGCCACCCACAATGACTGTCCTTCAGGGCGACTGAAACGCTGCTCCAGTTGCACGTGCAACTCGGGGCCACGATTCAGCCGCAGGGCAAGCAACGGTTGCCCTTCCAGGCTGAGGCTCAGGCGGCAATCGGTTTCATCGGCGGCAAGACGACTGCCTGTCGGCAGACACAGGGCAGTCAGGTCATTCAGATTGGGCATGGGTCGGGCTCACGATAATCGTCGACAGTTCAACGAAGTGACGTGAGCCAGGGCGGGAAATTTAGCCAAAGACCGTCAATTGGCAACTTGTGGCGCCGCTGCGTTGCGCTGGACCGGCACCAGGGCAATCTTGTACGGATCGAAAATCCTCAGCATCTGGCCGTTGTCCCGCAAGCCTTGCAGCACCTTGGCGAATGCCTCGCCGCTGATGGGAGCCGTCGGGCGCAGGATGGCGTAATGGTGATAGACCTGATCGATGCGTTGGGACGCCAGCAACTCGCTGGCAACTTTTTCATTGCGCAGGAAGTAGTCGCTCAGGTACGAACGCGTGACCAGCGCGATGTCGGCCCGGCCGCGCAATACCATCAGCAGATTGCTGTCATGGGAATAGGTCAGCGTGGCGTTGTAGTTTTTCGCCAGGTACAGGGGGTCGGCATTGAAGTTGGCGAACTCGTAGTGATAGCCGCTGAACAGTGCCAGACGCTTGCCGCTCAGGTCGGCAAAATAGCTCTGCTGCCGATCGGGCAGGCGTTGCGCAACAAAAATCTCGGCGTCCTCCAGCCCCATGTCGACGGCCGTGTGGGGGAACTTTTCCCAACCCCAGGCGGGATTTTCAAAGATGGCCATGTCGATCCGGCCCTGCTCGAAGTCACCAAAACGCCGGGGAACGGACGTGGGTACCAGGACAAACTGGTAGTCGCTTTGCGATGCGTTCATCGCCTCGACCAGTTGCGGCAGCAACCCGGTATCTGCCCCGGATTCCGGGCGCACGGTGTAGGGAGGAAAGTGCGCGGCACCAATGCGCACCAGTTGTGCAGCCTGGGACGGCATCATCGTTGACGCCGCAAGCATCGTCAGCAAAAGCCGCGAGGCTGATCGAATTGGCGAACCCATCAAAACGTCCCCACTCCCCTAATAAAACGGTACCAATGCATTCAAGCTAGGCGGTTTCGTCCAGTTAGCCAGTTTAAAGTTGGCCAACACAACTTTATTACCGGTCTTCCAGCACCAGAATCAACGCCTCATCGGCCAACTGATCGAGGGTCATGCTGCCCCCGGCGCGAAACCAGGTGGTGGTCCAGGACAATGCGCCGGTCAGGAACCGTCGAGTGATGAACACATCGCCGCGGATAAACCCGGCGGCCTTGGCTTCGCCCAGTACTTGCAGCCAGATGTCTTCGTAGATGTCCCGCAGCGCCAGGACCCTGGCCTGGCCCTCTTCGGACAGCGAGCGCCATTCGTAGACCAGCACGGCCATGGCCTCGCCGCTACCGCCCATGATCGACTGCAATTCACAGCGGATCAGCGCCAGCACCTGCTCACGCACATTGCCGGCCTCGGCGATGGCCGCACGCATCAACGCAGTGTTGTAGCGTATGGTTTCTTCCATCACGGCGCGCAGGATTTCGTCCTTGCTCTTGAAGTGATGGAAAATGCTCCCGGACTGAATGCCCACGGCGCCGGCCAGGTCGCGCACGGTCGTGCGCTCATAGCCTTTATTGCGGAACAGGTGGGCCGCCACTTGCAGCAATTTGCCGCGGGCGCTGTCCGGGTCGGTCAATTGGCCGTCGTCCACCAATTGGCGCATCACCCTCAGGGCTTTTTGCTCGTCCACCCGTTCTCTCCTACAGTCGTTCAATCAATAACGCCAATCCCCTCGAAAACAGCGGGGTTGCGCGGGCAATTTAAGCGCATGGATGCAACCAAGCAAGCGCTTGGGCAGAAGATAATCAAGTCATTTACAAACCAAGCGCTTGCTTGGTAATGTCGACGCACTTCGGTTGGAGGTGGCTATGGAATGGACTGCGCCTGAAACAATTCGCATCGGTTGTGCCAGCGCCTTCTGGGGCGATACCTCGACCGCTGCCGCGCAACTGGTGGAACACGGGCATCTGGACTATCTGGTCTTCGATTACCTGGCCGAAATCACCCTGTCGATCATGGCCGGCGCGCGGATGAAAGATCCCCAGGCCGGCTATGCGGGCGACTTCATCGAAGTGCTCGCGCCCTTGCTGGGGCAACTCGCGCAGCAAAACATCCGGGTCATCAGTAATGCCGGCGGGGTCAACCCCCAAGCCTGCGCCACCGCCCTGCAAGCGGCCTGCGACAAGGCCGGGGTGGCGCTGAAGATCGCCGTGCTGCTGGGTGATGACCTGCAGCCGCAATTCAAAAAGCTGGGCAACCTGGGCATTCATGAAATGTTCAGCGGCGCCCCCCTGCCATCGATGTGCGTCTCGACCAACGCCTACCTCGGCGCACCCGGCATTGTCGAAGCCCTGCGCCTGGGGGCGGACATCGTGATCACCGGGCGCGTGGTGGACAGTGCGGTGGTCAGCGCCGCGCTGGTGCATGAGTTCGGCTGGTCGTGGCACGACTACGACAAGCTCGCCCAGGCGGCATTGGCCGGGCACATCATCGAATGCGGCGCCCAGTGCACGGGCGGTAACTTCACCGACTGGCGCGACGTGCCCGACTACGAACACATCGGTTTTCCCATCGTCGAAGTCAGCGCCGACAGCCAGTTCATCGTCAGCAAACCCGAAGGTACGGGCGGGCTGGTCACGCCGCTGACGGTGGGCGAACAGATGCTGTACGAAATCGGTGACCCGCGCGCGTATCTGCTGCCCGACGTGGTGTGCGATTTCACTCAGGTCAAACTGCTGCAACAAGGCAAGAACGCGGTGCAGGTGCACGGTGCCAAAGGCCTGCCGCCGACCGCTCAATACAAAGTCAGCGCCACGTACCTCGATGGTTTTCGCTGCACCGCCAGTTGCCTGATCGCCGGCATCGATGCCGTCGACAAGGCGCGGCGTGTCGGCGATGCGATCATCAACAAGACCTCGGGAATGTTCCGCCAGCGCGGCTGGGCGCCGTACAGCGAGGTGAATATCGAGTTGCTGGGCAGCGAGGCCACCTACGGCCCCCACGGCCAGCGTCAGGACAGCCGCGAAGTGGTGATCAAGCTCGCGGTGCGCCATCCGGACAAGCAGGCATTGGTCGTGTTCTCCCGGGAAATCGCCCAGGCCGCCACCGGCATGGCGCCGGGGCTGACCGGCATTGTCGGTGGCCGGCCGACGGTGTACCCGCTGATCCGGCTGTTCTCGTTCCTGATCGACAAAACCGCCTGCACGCTGGACATTGATTTCATGGGCCAGCGCCACCGGTGTGCCCTGCCCGCCCTCGATGTGCTCGACCCGCTGGACCTGCCAGCCCTGCTCGCGCCACCGAAACCGGATGGCCTGGCCGACGCCAGTGTGGCCCTGGTCAAACTGGCGGTCGCCCGCTCTGGCGACAAAGGCAACCACAGCAATATCGGCGTCATGGCCCGCGAGCCCGAATTCCTGCCATGGATCGCCGAAGCCCTGACCCCGGAAGTGATCGTCGACTGGATGGGCCACGTCCTCGATCCAATCCACGGACGGGTTGAGCGCTGGTACTTGCCCGCCAGCCACAGCCTGAATTTCCTGCTGGAAAACGCCCTCGGCGGCGGTGGTGTCGCCAGCCTGCGAATCGATCCACAAGGCAAGGCCTTCGCCCAGCAACTGCTGGAAATCCAGATCCCGGTGCCGCAGCGCATCGCCGACCAGTTCAACTAGAGGATTGCCGCCATGGCCTACGATTCGATTTTCAAAGCCGATTTGTTTGCTGGCCAAAACATCATCGTCACCGGTGGCGGCAGTGGCATCGGCCGCTGTACTGCCCACGAACTGGCGGCCCTCGGCGCCCATGTGCTGCTGGTCGGGCGCAATGCCGACAAGCTGAAAACCGTTGCGGCGGAGATCGCCGACGACGGCGGCAAAGCCGACTGGAGCACCTGTGATATCCGCGAGGAAGAAGCGGTGACGCATCTGGTCAGCGAGCTTATCCGCAAGCACGGTCCGATCCACGGCCTGGTCAACAATGCTGGCGGGCAGTACCCCTCGCCCCTGGCCTCGATCAATCAGAAGGGTTTCGAAACCGTGATGCGTACCAATCTGGTGGGCGGCTTCCTGATGGCCCGGGAAGTGTTCAACCAGTCCATGAGCAAGCACGGCGGGGCCATCGTCAACATGCTCGCCGACATGTGGGGCGGCATGCCCGGTATGGGCCACTCCGGCGCGGCACGTTCGGGCATGGACAACCTGACCAAGACCGCCGCGTACGAATGGGGGCATGCCGGGGTGCGAGTCAACGCCGTGGCGCCGGGCTGGATTGCCTCCAGCGGCATGGACACCTACGAAGGCGCCTTCAAGGCCGTGATCCCGACCCTGCGCGAACACGTGCCGCTCAAGCGCATCGGCACCGAATCGGAAGTCAGCGCGGCGATAGTTTTCCTGCTCAGCCCGGCAGCGGCGTTTGTCAGCGGCAGCACCTTGCGCATCGACGGCGCCGCCAGCCTCGGCGGCCGCGCCTGGCCGATCCACAAGGCGACCAACAGCGAGTCGTACAACGGTTTCCACCGCGCCTACATACCAGACGTGTTGAAGGACAAGGAATAACCCATGCCGGTGATTCAGTCGCAACTCGACCCCCACAGCGAGTCGTTCGCCCAGAATCATGCGGCGATGCTGAGCGCCATCGAGCAAGTTCGCGTGCTCGAACAGAACCTGCTGAACAAGGCCGCCGAAGCCAGGCCGAAGTTCGAAAAACGCGGCCAGTTGCTGCCCCGGGAGCGCCTCAATCTGCTGCTGGACCCCGGCGCACCGTTTCTCGAACTGGCCAGCCTGGCCGGCTACAAGCTGCACGACGACAAGGATGGCAGCTCCGCCGGTGGCGGCTTGATCGCCGGTATCGGCTACGTGTCCGGCGTGCGCGTGCTGGTGGTGGCGAACAACAGCGCGATCAGGGGCGGGACCATCTCCCCCAGCGGCTTGAAGAAATCCCTGCGCCTGCAACAGATCGCCATGGAAAACAAACTGCCAGTGATCACCCTCGCCGAAAGCGGCGGCGCCAACCTCAATTACGCGGCGGAAATTTTCGTCGAAGGCGCGCGCAGCTTTGCCAATCAGGCGCGGATGTCGGCCATGGGGTTGCCCCAGGTCACCGTGGTGCATGGCTCCGCCACGGCGGGTGGCGCCTATCAGCCGGGGCTGTCGGATTACGTGGTGGTGGTGCGTGGTAAGGCCAAGCTGTTTCTCGCCGGCCCCCCACTGCTCAAAGCCGCGACCGGCGAAGTTGCCACCGATGAAGAATTGGGCGGTGCCGAGATGCACGCACAAACCGCAGGCACCGCCGAATACCTGGCTGAAAACGACGCCGATGGCGTGCGACAAGTACGCGAGATTATCAGCCTGCTGCCGTGGAACGAGCAGTTGCCTCCACTCCCCGAACGTCGCTGGGAGGAGCCGCTCTACCCCATCGACGAACTGCTGGGCCTGATCCCGGATGATCCGAAAAAACCCTACGACGCGCGCGAAATCATCGCCCGCCTCGCCGACGCTTCGAACTTTCTTGAATTCAAGGGCGAATTCGATCAGCAGACCCTGTGCGGTCATCTGAAAATTCAGGGCCGCGCCTGTGGCTTCATCGGCAACAACGGCCCGATCACACCAAAAGGCGCGAGCAAGGCCGCCCAGTTCATCCAGCTGTGCGACCAGAGCCAGACGCCGCTACTGTTTTTCCACAACACCACCGGGTTCATGGTCGGCACCGAATCGGAACAGCAAGGCGTGATCAAGCACGGCGCGAAGATGATTCAGGCGGTGGCCAACGCCCGGGTGCCGAAGCTGACCATCGTGGTTGGCGGCTCCTACGGCGCGGGCAACTATGCGATGTGCGGTCGCGGTCTCGACCCGCGTTTCATCTTCGCCTGGCCCAACAGCCGTACCGCCGTGATGGGCGGCGCGCAAGCGGGCAAGGTCCTGCGCATCGTCACCGAGGCCAAACAGGCCAAGGACGGCCTGGTACCCGATCCGAAAATGCTCGACATGCTCGAACAGGTCACCGCGCAGAAACTAGACAGCCAGTCCACGGCGCTCTATGGCAGCGCCAACCTCTGGGACGATGGTTTGATCGACCCGCGCGATACCCGGACCTTGCTGGGTTACTTGCTGGATATCTGTCACGAGGCCGAGGTGCGGCCATTGCAGGCCAACAGTTTCGGTGTGGCGCGGTTCTAAGCCGACTATCAGGAGAACAATAAAAATGATCTTCACCCAGGAACACGAAGCACTGCGCCGCACCGTTCGCCAGTTCGTCGAGCACGAGATCAACCCGCATGTCGAGGAATGGGAAAAGGCCGGGCGCTTCCCCATCCACGAGATCTTCCGCAAGGCCGGCGACCTCGGATTGCTGGGTATTTCGAAACCGGAAAAATTCGGCGGCATGGGACTCGACTACAGCTATTCGATCGTCGCCGCCGAAGAGTTCGGCACCATCCATTGCGGTGGCATTCCGATGTCCATCGGCGTGCAGACCGACATGTGCACGCCTGCGCTGGCTCGGTTCGGTTCCGATGAACTGCGCGAGGAGTTCCTGCGCCCGGCCATCAGCGGTGAGCAGGTCGGCTGCATCGGCGTCTCCGAAGTCGGCGCCGGCTCTGACGTCGCCGGGCTGAAAACCACGGCGCGCAAGGACGGCGACGACTACGTGATCAACGGCAGCAAGATGTGGATCACCAACTCGCCGAGCGCCGACTTCATCTGCCTGCTGGCCAACACCTCGGACGACAAACCGCACATCAACAAGTCGCTGATCATGGTGCCGATGAACACACCGGGCATCAGCTTGAGTTCGCACCTGGACAAGCTCGGCATGCGCAGCTCGGAAACCGCCCAGGTGTTTTTCGACAACGTGCGTGTACCGCAGCGCAACCGCATCGGTCATGAAGGTGCGGGGTTCATGATGCAGATGCTGCAGTTCCAGGAGGAACGCCTGTTCGGCGCGGCCAACATGATCAAGGGCCTGGAGTACTGCGTCGACAGCACCATCGAATACTGCAAGGAGCGCAAAACCTTCGGCAACGCGCTGATCGACAATCAGGTGATCCACTTCCGCCTGGCGGAACTGCAAACCGAAATCGAATGCCTGCGGGCGCTGGTCTATCAGGCCACCGAGCAATACATCAAAGGCCAGGACGTCACGCGCCTGGCCTCCATGGCCAAGCTCAAGGCCGGGCGGCTGGGCCGCGAAGTCAGTGACAGTTGCCTGCAATACTGGGGCGGCATGGGCTTCATGTGGGACAATCCGGTGGCCCGGGCTTACCGCGATGTACGGCTGGTGTCGATCGGCGGCGGCGCCGACGAAATCATGCTGGGAATCATCTGCAAACTCATGGGCATTCTGCCGGGGAAAAAGAAATGAACAGCCTGCCGGTTTGCCAGACTTTGCTGCTGGAGCTGCACAACGGCGTGTTGCACATCACCCTCAACCGCCCCGAAAGCCGCAATGCGATGAGCTTGCAAATGGTCGCCGAGTTGCGCTCGGTGCTGGCCGCGGTACGCGATAAACCAGGGGTTCGCGCACTGGTGATCGGCGGCGTCGGCGGGCACTTCTGTGCCGGCGGTGACATCAAGGACATGGCCAACGCCCGGGCTCAAGGCCCAACTGCGCACCGGGATCTGAACCGGGTGTTCGGCGCGCTATTGCAAGAAGTGCAACACGCTCCGCAAGTGGTGATTACCGTGCTGCAGGGCGCGGTGCTCGGCGGCGGTCTCGGCCTGGCCTGCGTCAGCGATATCGCCCTGGCCGATCACCAGGCGCAATTCGGCCTGCCGGAAACCAGTCTCGGCCTGTTGCCGGCCCAGATCGTACCGTTCGTGGTGCAACGCATCGGCTTGACCCAGACCCGGCGCCTGGCCCTGACGGCGGCGCGTTTTGATGGCCACCAGGCACGGCGCATGGGCCTGGTGCATTTTGTCGAACATGATCCGCAGGCCCTGGCCGAACGTCTCGATGAGGTGTTGGCCCATGTGTTGTGTTGCGCGCCGGGGGCGAATGCGGCGACCAAAAAACTCTTGCTGGCAAGTGCGGGTCAGCCCTCCGATGCCCTGCTGGATCAGGCTGCCGAATGGTTCAGCGAAGCGGTGACCGGAGCCGAAGGCATCGAGGGAACGATGGCCTTCGTGCAAAAACGCAAACCGGGGTGGGCCATTTAAAAGCTTCGCGAGCAAGCCCGCTCCCACAGTTGATTTGTGTCGTTCACAAACCCTGTGGGAGCGGGCTTGCTCGCGAAGAGGCCCGAACAAACACCGCAAAATCCAGAGAGCCAACCCATGCCCGGACTCAAAAAAATCCTCATCGCCAACCGTGGTGAAATCGCCTGCCGCATCCAGCGCACGGCCCAGGCGCTGGGCTATCGCACCGTCGCCGTGTTCAGCGACGCTGACGCCGATGCACTGCACGTGCGGATAGCCGACGAGGCGGTCAACATCGGTCCGGCCCCGGTGCAACAGTCTTACCTGAACATCCAGGCCATCCTCGACGCAGCCCGGCGCACGGACGCGGATGCGATCCATCCGGGCTACGGTTTCCTCTCGGAAAACGCCGGGTTTGCCCTCGCGTGCAGGGACGCTGGCATCACCTTCATCGGCCCCAGCCCCGAGGCCATTGAACTGATGGGCAGCAAGCGCCTGTCGAAAATCGCCATGATCGAAGCCGGTGTGCCGTGCATCAACGGCTATCAAGGCGCCGGGCAGGACGATACCACCTTGGGCCGTGAAGCCGAGCGCATCGGCTATCCGTTGATGATCAAGGCCAGCGCCGGCGGCGGGGGACGCGGTATGCGCCTGGTGCACGACGCCAGCGACTTGCTGGAACAGATTCGCACCGCGCGCTCCGAAGCCCTGAACGGTTTTGGCAGCGCTGAACTGATCCTCGAACAGGCACTGGTCGAACCCCGTCACGTCGAGGTCCAGCTGTTCGGTGACCGGCATGGCAACCTCATTTACCTCGGCGAGCGCGATTGTTCAGTGCAGCGCCGGCATCAGAAAGTCATCGAGGAAGCGCCCTGCCCGGTGATGACCGCCGAGCTGCGCCAGGCCATGGGCGAAGCGGCGCTCAAGGCCGGGCGAGCGGTAAAGTACGTCGGCGCGGGCACCGTGGAGTTTCTGCTGGATGCGCGCGGGCAGTTCTACTTCCTGGAGATGAACACCCGGCTGCAAGTGGAGCACCCGGTGACCGAACTGATCACCGGGCTGGATCTGGTGGCCTGGCAGTTGAGCATCGCCGAAGGGCAACCGCTGCCCTTGCGCCAGGAACAGGTGCAACTCACGGGCCACGCCATGGAAGTGCGCCTGTATGCCGAAGACCCGGCCCAGAGTTTCCTGCCGCAAACCGGGCGCGTCGTGGCTTGGGAACCGGCATTGCAGGACGGCGTGCGGATCGACCACGGCCTGATCGAAGGCCAGGTCATCAGTCCTTTCTACGACCCGATGCTCGGCAAGCTCATCGCCCACGGTGCCACCCGCGAAGAAGCCCGGCGCAAATTGCTGCGGGCGGTCCAGGACAGCGTGCTGCTGGGGCTGCAAAGCAATCAACGCCTGCTTGCCAGCCTGCTGGAACATCCGCAGTTCGCCAGCGGTGATTTCAATACCGGGTTCATCGCGCAGCACTTCACCGATCACGCCTGCCTGCATCCCGAAACCCCTGGCGCACACCACTTGGCCATCGCCGCCGCCCTGTTCTATCAGGCTGCGGCGCAGGCTCACCTGGCCCCGCTTGGCGGTTGGCGCAACAACGCCAGCGTGCCGCTGCACTATCGCATCGGCCTTGAGGATCAGGACTGGCCGGTAGCGTTGCAGGCGATCCCGGGCGAGCCGTTGCGCATTCAGGTCGCCGAGCGCAGCCTCGAATTGAAGATCATCCACAGCGACGGACGCTGGGCCACCCTGGAAATCGAAGGCGTTCGCCAACGCCACGCTTATCGCCTGGAGGCCGGGCGTCTTTGGCTGTTTACCCGACCGGGCAGTCTGCAATTCGTGGATCGCACTCAGGCGCAGGTTACCGGCCAGGCCAGTGTCAGCTCCGGCACCCTCAAGGCACCGATGGACGGGGCGATTGTCGACGTCCTGGTCAACGAAGGCAGCCAGGTGACCAAGGGCCAACTGCTGGTGGTACTGGAGGCGATGAAAATGGAGCACCCATTGAAATCGGGCATCGACGGTGTTCTCAAGCGCTTGCAAGTGAAAGTCGGGGATCAGGTGAAAAACCGGCAGATTCTATTGGAGGTCGAATAAGGCGCTAGGCGGAACCGCCGGGGTTGGCTACGCTCAAAGCTATCAGGACGCGGATACCAGGAACCCTGCAATGCCTCATTGGCTGGTCATTGATCTGGAGGCCACCACCGATGAGGGTGGATGGCCCGTAACAGATATGGAAATCATTGAAATCGGCGCCACTCTGGTGGACCGCAAGGGGCGTGAACTGGACCAGTTCCAGCGCTTCGTCCGCCCTGTGCGGCGGCCGTTGCTGACGCCGTTTTGCCGCGAGCTGACGCACATCACCCAAGCCAACATCGATGCCGCGCAACCGCTGGGCGAAGTCTGGCCGGCGTTCGAACGCTGGCTCGGCCAACACCACACGCGACTTGAGGGCTGGGCCAGTTGGGGCGATTACGATCGCAAGCAACTGCTTCAGGATTGGCAGCAACTGGGACTCGCCAGCATGCTGGCCAACGTGCCGCACATGAACCTCAAACAGCGTTTTGCCAAGGCCAGGCGCCTGGAACGCCCGTTGGGATTAAACGGCGCGTTGCAACTGGCCGGCTTGCAGTTCAACGGCCAACAACACCGGGCGCTGGAAGATGCGCGCAATACCGCACGCCTGCTGCCACTGGTTCTGCCGCTTTAGACAGGTGACGACGCCAAGGGCCTTGTGCATACTGGCCGGCCCTATTCAGCCCTTTTCGAGGAATCGCCCATGTTTAAAGTCAACGAGTACTACGACGCCAGCGTCAAGTCGATCGCCTTTGGCACCGCAGAAGGTCCAGCGACCATCGGCGTCATGGCTCCGGGCGAGTACGAATTCGGCACCAGCCAGCGTGAAATCATGCACGTGGTCAGCGGCGCATTGACCGTCAAACTGCCCGACAGCAGCGATTGGGAAACCTTCGCCGCCGGCAGCCAGTTCAACGTGCCGGCCAACAGCAAGTTCCAGCTGAAAGTCGCCGTCGACACCGCT
Source organism: Pseudomonas sp. BF-B-30 (assembly GCF_019956305.1). Lineage (NCBI taxonomy): Bacteria > Pseudomonadati > Pseudomonadota > Gammaproteobacteria > Pseudomonadales > Pseudomonadaceae > Pseudomonas > Pseudomonas sp. BF-B-30. The sequence goes on from NZ_JAHBDG010000028.1 coordinate 52,281, forward strand.
TACCTGTGTGAATACCGCGGCTAAAACCCGCCGGCTTCACTGCAATAAAAAATGCCCGTGTTTTTCGACACGGGCATTTTTTATTTTTCGCAAAAATTACTCGAGGATCTCCACCGGCATGCCGACTTCGAGTCGTCCGTTGCCGTCGTTGACCAGGTTCTGGCCGAACATTGCACCGTCTGCCTGCGAGCGATACTTCTGCAAGGTGGCCAAGGGTTCGCGATCATCGCTGCGCTCCCCGGTTTGCGGGTCAATGGTGGTCAGGATGCAGCGTGAACAGGACTTGACCACGCGGAACTCGACCTCGCCGATACGGATACGCTTCCAGCCGTCCTCGGCGAAGGCTGCACTGCCTTCGATCACCAGGTTCGGCCGGAAACGCAGCATCTCCAACGGACGCCCGACCCGTTGCGACAAGTCCTCGAGGGAGGCCTGACCAATCAGCAACAGCGGATAGCCGTCGGCGAACGCCACCTGGTCGTCATCCTTGCCGTAACCCGCCTCGGTTGTACGCGCACGCTCCAGTGGCACTTGCACCAGCCGCGTCGGTTTACCGATGAACTCACTGACCCAGGCACCTGCTTCATCGCCTGCATCGGGGACTCGCAAGGTATCGCGCCAGATCGTCACGCCACGCAGTTCTGCATCGCTACCGGGCAAGGCAATATCGATCGGCGAATGGCCGGGCGCGCTGAGGGTCAAGCCACCTTCGGCATTCCACAGCGCCGACAACTGGCTCATCTGCGCCACCGCCCGCTGGGTCAGGAAACGCCCGCTGGCCTCATCCACCAGCATCCAGCGGCGATCGCCGTCCAGCCCCAGCTTATCGAGGCCGACTTGCTGCAAGACCTCGCCCTTGCCGGATTTCAACGGATAACGATACAGCGCGCTCAGACGCAACATGGCCAGCTCCCTGGTAGGTAAAAACGCCACCCTATACGAGCTTGGTCAGCGAATCAAAGTGCAAAAACCCTGCAGGAGCGAGCTCGCTCGCGAAAAACCCAGGGACGCCGCTGGGCATCTAGTTTTACGCGTTATCGTTCAAGACCATCGCGAACAAGCTCGCTCCTACAGGTTGACCATGGCCTGATCAGGCCGGTACTTCGTCGAGCATCAAACGCTGGCGCACCACGTCGACGAGTTTGTCCGGCTGGAATTTGGAGAGGAAATTGTCGCAGCCGACCTTTTTCACCATCGAGTCGTTGAAGCTGCCGGACAGCGAGGTGTGCAGCACCACGTACAAGCCACGCAGGCGTGGGTCGTTACGGATCTCGGTGGTCAGGCGATAGCCATCCATTTCCGGCATTTCCGCATCGGTGAAGACCATCAGCAGTTTTTCGGTCATGTCCACGCCGGTATCAGCCCAGGCCTTGAGCATGTTCAAGGCCTTCAACCCGTCGCTGGCAATATGCATCTTCACGCCCAGTTGTCCCAGGGTATCGCGCAATTGCGCCAGGGCCACGTTCGAGTCATCCACCAGCAGCACCTCACGGCCACGGGCACGTTCCAGCACCGGATCTTCGAGCTTGTCGCGGGAGACTTTGGCGTTGTACGGGACGATTTCGGCCAGAACCTTTTCGACGTCGATGATTTCCACCAGTTGATCGTCGACTTTGCTGATGGCCGTCAGGTAGTGCTGGCGACCGGCGCTGCTCGGAGGCGGCAGGATGGCCTCCCAGTTCATGTTGACGATCCGGTCCACGCCACCGACCAGGAAGGCCTGAACCGAACGGTTGTATTCAGTGACGATAATCGTGCTGCCAGGCCCCGGCACCAACGGGCGCATGCCAATGGCCTGGGAAAGGTCGATCACCGGCAGGGTCTGGCCACGCAGGTTGACCACGCCGCACACAAAAGGATGCCGCTGCGGCATCAGCGTCAACTTTGGCAGCTGCAGGACTTCCTGTACTTTAAAGACGTTGATCGCGAACAATTGCCGTCCGGCGAGCCGGAACATGAGAATTTCCAGGCGATTCTCACCCACCAGTTGCGTGCGTTGGTCTACCGTGTCGAGAATGCCGGCCATCAATGACTCCAGGTCTTGTTCGGATGAATTCACTCAAGGAAGGTTATCGGCTGTTTTTGCCGAAGCTTGACCCTCTCTAAAATGCCACGCCCGGCCATTGATGTCACATTAACATCATGCTTTACTGGCGCGGCGATTACATCTGCTGCACTTCTGCGCCCCGCGACCACTGTTCGAGTGAAAGGTTCCCCTGCGTAAGGGATTCCCCTATCAATAATCAGGCGCAACCTGATATTCGCAATATCCGATAGCCATTAATGTGACGCCATTCTCATTGCATGAACGGAGTCAGGCTTTTGTGTGCGATCGCAAGTCAGTGGCCAACCACCCTCTCGTGTTGCCCAGCCTGCTTCCGGGCCAGCCGCTACTCGTTCATCCGACGACTCGGTAATGCCGGAGTTCCGACCGCCCTCGTCGACACACACGATATCCCCTCATTTGACATGACGTTGTGGAGATAAGTATGCCGAACGACCGTAAAGAGCGGGCCCAGCGTCTCACGGGGTTTCTTGTCGAGGCTGAAACACTCCTGGCTAAAACCGAGGAATGCCTGAGTCATCTGCAGTTGATCAGCAATGACAAGGACGCCATCGACTGTTTGCTCAGCACACTGCTCAAGCTGGCCAACAAGGCTGATGCCCTGGCGTTGGCGGCCGTGTCTGAATTTTCTCTGCATATTCATGGCCTGCTGAACCACGCACAGAACACCATGAGTCTGCACGACGAGGCGCTGAGTGCCCTGAAAGACTGCCTGACCCTGGTTGCCTGGCAACTCGAACTCATCGACCAGACCACCGGACAGCTCAGTCTCGACGACAGCGAGCAGGTCACCCTGATCGAAGCCTTTGCCTTTCAGGTCGGGCAAAGCCGGTTTCAACCACCTGTCAACTCCAGGCCCTTCACCCTCGTATCCTATTCAGAGCGACAGGCCTGAACTTGCCAAACCATGCCGCATGGCGTGTTTTGGTTATCAATACCGCGCTGTAACTTGAGTGCGCACATGTCGCAAATGAATATTTCGTAGCTATAAGCGACACTTTTAAACAACCGGCATTTTGCGACGGCAACAACCCACTTGTTCCATTATGGAAGCATCGTCAAAACGACTGGATTCCTGACTTTTCGGACATACATACGGACGCGACCAACGGTATCTTAGGTGCTACTATGCCGCCTGTTAGTTGACGCCAATTAATGGCAGTGTGATCTCAGCCGAATACAGGTCGCTGCAGTTCGCAGCTGAACTCGTCGGCGCTCCACATAAAAAAAACAGGGGCCTGTCAGCCAGCATGACCGGTCAGCCCGCAGCGAACATCCATTGGCTCCATCCGCTATGCACGCCAGCCTCAAGTCAATCGCCACGTGGCCACCCTCCCGAGCAAATGCACGCCTATTCACGCTGTTGCTATGTGCCTGCTCGACCCTCGGCAGTTTGCTGGTCCATGGCTTGTCCATTCCGTTGCCCCTGTCATTGCTGGTGCTCAACGTTGCCGCGCTGACCAGTGTTGCCGTGCAGTACTGCCTCTCGCGCAAATCGATCAAATTCCAGCCTCAGGAACTGGCGGACCGGCTGTTGCAGGTCCAGGAAAACGAGCGTCACCGGCTGAGCCGCGAACTGCATGACGACATCGGTCAATTGCTGACCGCCGCCAAACTGCAAAGCGACTGGCTCAAACGCCGGATGCCCGAAGCGCTCCAGGGACAATGCGCGGTCCTCTGCGACACGCTGGAAGAAACCCTGGCCAAAGTTCGTGACGTATCCGCCATTCTCAATCCCCGGCAGTTGACCAGCCTTGGGCTGGAAGCCAGTCTGCGGGCGCACCTGCTCAAGACCCTGGCCAACACCCCGGTGCACTGGAGCCTGGAATGCCAGCAGCGCCTGACCGGCATACCGGAGGAAATGGCCGTGGCGGCTTTCCGTATTACCCAGGAAGCGGTCACCAACATCCTGCGACATGCCCAGGCCAAGAACCTTCTGGTATGCCTGCAGCGCCTGCCTCAAGGCCTGAAGTTGCAGATCAGCGATGATGGTCAGGGCTTCGCGCCCGCAACAGACCCAGGTCGTGAAGGGCAGCGCGGTATGGCCGGGATGTCGGAACGGATCGATCAACTGGGCGGCACACTAACCGTTACCAGCGAGCCGGGCAAAGGCACTCAAATCGAAGCTCTTTTTCCCTGGGCGCCCCGTGCGCTCGAACGGGCCAGTTCGAATAAGGTTATGCATTGACTTGTAACTTACTACTGGTGGATGACCACTCGCTGATCAGGGCTGGCGTGCGCGCCCTGGTAATGGATCTGCCTGGCTACGCCGTCATCGGTGAGGCCAGTGACGGCTCGCAGCTGCTCGAAATGGTTGGGCGTCTGTCCCCGGATATTATCCTGCTGGATATTTCGATGCGCCAGACCGGCGGCCTAGAAGCCTTGCAGCAACTCAAGCGAGTGCGCCCGCAGAGCAAGGTCCTGATCCTCTCGATGCACACCGACCCTGCCCTGATCATGCAGGCGCTGGAGTCCGGAGCCCATGGCTACCTGCTCAAGGACACCACGGCGACCGAACTCGAGCACGCGCTGGAAGCCTTGCGCAACAACGAGCGCTATCTGAGCCCGGCCATTGCCCACACGGTGATCACTCAGGCACTGACCCGAAACCAGAAGCACCCACCCGAACCTGCCGACTCGCACAACCTGACGGCACGCCAACTGGAAATCCTGCGGTTGATCGTTCGCGGAAAATCCACCCGAGAGATCGCCAACGGCCTGGGGTTGAGCGTCAAGACCGTCGAAACCCACCGCTCGCAGATCATGAAGCGCTTGCAGATCTACGATGTGGCCGGCCTGGTGTTGTTTGCCGTGCGTGAACAAATCATCAGCCTCGATGACTAGGCACTTCACTGTCGCGTAACAACGGCGAATTCTCAGGCAGATGCACGAGTAACGCCGCCGGGCGAACCGAGAAACGCAGGCTGTCCCCTTCCAGCGGTTCACCATCAAGGTTGATGTACAGCCCTTCCGAAACCTTGATCTCGACCCAGGGCAGGCGCGCCCGAACAAACATGCTGTCGATGCCAAAGCCTTCGGTCAGCAGGTTTTTCAAAGTACTGACCACCTCCTGCGGTGCCGGCAGGATGCTGATATCCAGCAAACCGTCATCAACCAGTGCCTGCGGGCACAATTCCCGCCCGCCTCCGGCCTGCCGACCATTGCCGATGCCCAGTGCCAGCAGATCGCCGCGCCAGTGAAAGTCCGGCCCCTGCAATTCACCGTACGCGGTATGCAGCTCATTGAAGCGTGACAAGCCGGTGAACAGATACGCCGCACCGCCGAGGATTTTCTTCAGATCCTCCGGGGTGTTCGCTGTGACATGACTGCCGAACCCACCGGTCGCCATGTTCAGGAATATCTGCCCATCAACCTCCCCCAGATCAATGGCAGTCGGCACGCTATCGAGCAGCTCCAGCGCCTGATCGGGTTCCAGGGACACACCCGCCGCACGCGCAAAATCATTGGCGGTACCTAGCGACATCAATACCAGGCTGGCTTTTATCGAATGCTGCGCCATAGCCTCGGCAATATCGCGCAAGGTGCCATCGCCACCACCGGCAATGATGTATCGATACCCGGCCGCCAACGCTTCGCCCACCAGCCTTTGCGCATCGCCGGCCTCCCAGGTCAATCGAACAGCCAGCTCCCAACCTCGCTCACGCTGGCTTTCGACGGCGGTGCGAACCGCCTCGTTGAGCGCTTGCTTGCCATGCAGAATCAATAGCGCCTTGCGATCGCTCATTACTCACTCCCGGTTTGAATGGCATCTGGGAGATGTTGACCGCGAAGGCTCCGGTAAAAGTCGCCAGAAATCGAATTATTTCCAGTCGGAAAGTCTTGGCCCCCACACGGCAGGACTTTTCTTACAAAACGTTAGGAATCGGCTCAATTGACCGAAAATCTGAATTGGTAGACTTTGAGGATCCAGCTGGACATCACAAGGACGTGCCATGCAACACCAAAACCTCGCATCACCGGCCATCCTGGTCTTGCCGCTCGCAGATAACAAAAATACAGGCCATCGAGCTGAATGCCGCAATAGCACAAAAGCCACGGGAGAAATTGATATGGAACCTCGCGTCACCGAGCTGGAAACACACCTCAAGTGCATACGCCGGGACATTGAAGAAACCCGGGATGACGTCAAATCCATCAGGCACCGGCTTGTCTATTCCGCCTGCGGAACAGCCGTGATCCTCTGTCTCCTTGGCTGGATCGCCAATAGCCGTTTCGAGCAGGTTATTTCATTGCTTCTGGCCCATTGAGTGGCCCCCCACACAAGACCCGACTCAATCAACCGGGTCTTGTGTGACAACGCCGCTGAAGCTATCAGCTCAGGACTTCGCTCAGCGGAATGAAGAAAACGCTATCGCCCTGAACCAGCGTGCGACCTTCCAGGACCTCTACCAGTCCATCAGCCCAGGCAGCGCTGCGCAGAACACCGGAACTCTGGTTTTTGTAGATCGTCGCCCTGCCGCTTTCCAGCCGTCCGCGCAAATACTCACGCCGATTGCCTGGCTGGAGCCAGTCAAACCCTGCCGGCACCTGCACCTTCAGCGGCTCAACGTCCATTACCCCCTGACGACGCAAGAGATAGGGCCTGGTCAACAAGGCAAAGGTCACGAGGGTCGATGCGGGATTGCCCGGCAAGCCAATCACCGGCACACCGCGAAAATGCCCGAACGTCAGCGGTTTACCGGGCTTGATGGCGAGTTTCCAAAGCGTCAGTTCGCCCTCCTCGCGCAAGGCGATACCCAGAAAATCGGCTTCCCCCACCGATACGCCACCGGTCGAGAGGATCAGGTCGACATCTTTCAACTCACCTAATCGGGTGCGAGTGGTTTCCAGATTGTCCGGCAGGATTCCCGCGTCGACGACCTCACACCCCAAACGCTGCAACCAGCTGCACAACAACACCCGGTTGCTGTTGTAGATCTGTCCTGGTCCCAGCGTCTGCCCCGGCTCAATCAACTCGTCGCCGGTAGACAGCACCGCCACGCGCACCTTTCGAACCACCTCCAGCTCAGCGCATCCCAGGGAGGCAGCCAATCCTTGCTCGATCGGCCCCATCTGCGTACCTGCTGGCAGAATCAGCTCGCCGACAGTGGTTTCCTGGCCTTGCGGACGGATGTTCTGGCCTTGGGTCAAGGCTTGAGTGAAACGTACTCGCTCATCGGCTTGAACCTCGGCGTTCTCCTGCATCTCGACGCAATCGGCACCGGCGGGAACAGGCGCCCCGGTGAAAATGCGCGCACAGGTTCCTGGCTGCAACGGATCGGGGGCCTGGCCGGCAAACACCTTCTGACTGACCGGCAACGGCTCTCCCGTCCAGTCGACCCTGCGCAAGGCATAACCATCCATGGCACTGTTGGGCCAGGGCGGCAGATCAAGCGTCGATACCAGATCTTGCGCCAGTACACGTCCCTGTACCTGCGCCAACGGCAAGCGTTCACGCTCGACAATCCTTGAGGCCTCGGCCATTTCCAGCAAGCGCGCCAACGCCTGCTCGACAGGCATCAGGCTGCCAGACTTGCCAGGCTTACCCACGGGATTCACAAGGCGCGGCCTGTTTCAAATGAGGCACGAAATTGCACGGCCGATGCCGCGCATCCAGCTGCTCGGCCAAAATGCCGTCCCAAGCGGTGCGCACGGCATTGGTCGAGCCCGGCAAGCAGCAAACCAGCGTGCCGTTGGCCAGACCGGCCAACGCCCGGGACTGAACGGTCGAGGTACCGATATCGGCAACCGAGATCTGACGGAACAGCTCGCCAAACCCATCGACCTGTTTGTCCAGCAGGCACGCGACGGCTTCCGGCGTGCTGTCACGTCCGGTAAAACCGGTGCCGCCGGTGATCAGCACCACCTGCACGACATCGTCGGCAATCCAGTTGGCGACTTGCGCGCGAATTTTGTAGAGGTCATCTTTGAGCAACACCCGGGCGGCCAGGTAATGACCGGCAGCGGTCAAGCCATCGACAAAGACCTGACCTGAGGTGTCGGTTTCCAGCGTGCGGGTATCGCTGACAGTCAGCACTGCAATATTCAGCGGTGCGAAAGGTACATCAGCCTTGGCTTTCATAGGCTCGTCCAGTTGTAGGAGAAACAGCCCGGTGTTATATCACAGCGCTCCGTTTTTTCGCCGCCCCCATGGAGGCTTGCCATGACCACGAATTCACAATTGCCACCCTGCTCCATTCTGCTCCTGGCGGGCGGCCGCGGCCAACGTATGGGTGGGCGGGATAAAGGGTTGCTGGACTGGCACGGCGAACCGCTGATTGTGCATCTGCATCGCAAGACCCGCCCGCTGACCGATGACCTGATCATCTCCTGCAATCGTAACCCTGAGAAGTACGCCCCCTACGCCGACCAGTTGGTCCACGATGATGAAGGTGACTTCCCCGGGCCGCTGGCCGGTATTCGCGCAGGCCTGAAAGCTGCTCGCCATACCCATCTGCTGGTCATGCCCTGTGACGTTCCGGGCATTGATGCGGCGCTGATCGGCAATATGCGCGAGGCCGCCAACCTGCATCCGGACAAGCCGCTGATGGTGCGGCATGATCACCACTGGGAGCCGTTGTTGTGTGTGATTCCCGTGCTACACAGGGCAGCATTCGAAAATGCCTGGAACGAGGGTGAGCGCAGCCCTGGCCGGTTGATGCGCAATCTCGGCGCGACCGCGCTGCAATGCCCCGACAACGACCCTCGACTGGCAAATCTCAACACGCCGGAACTTTTAAGCGGTCATGACACTGTGTCAGACTGATATCGATCAGGAACTTGCGCGGACGCTGCACGTCTCAAGTTCAGCAACCACAGAATTCTTATTCGGAGACACAACTCATGACTCAACGGACCCTCGCCACTTTCATGCTCGCACTGGGCCTTGCCACCCTCGCCGGTTGTGCATCGCCTACAGTGATCACCTTGAATGACGGTCGCGAAATCCAGGCCGTCGACACGCCGCAATTCGACAAGGATTCCGGTTTCTACGAATTCGAACAGCTCGACGGCAAGCAGACCCGCATCAACAAAGATCAGGTTCGGACCGTCAAGGAGCTGTAATCCCGACGCCGCCGGATACAGAAAAGCCCGCTTGATGCGGGCTTTTTCATGCCTGGAGAACAGCGCTTCAGGATCGCTTCCCGATCACCATTGCAGGGTGAGTTCACTCTCGAACTCACGCGCCTGGCCCGTGACCGGATCGATAAACTTCAGCCCCTGAGCCAGCAACTTCAAAGGATTGGCGTAGTCATCCTGCGCATCCTTGAGCACCTCGGGGTAAAACGGGTCGTTGCAGATAGCGGCTCCCAACGCCGCCATATGTACCCGTAGTTGATGTTTCTTGCCCGTCACCGGGTAAAGACCATAACGCCAGAGCTCCCCCTGTTTCTCCCTGACTTCGACCGCCGTCTCGGTATTGCTGGCCCCCGGGCCTTCCTGCATGCGGAAGAACGGTTCGCCATCGACCAGTCGGCTTTTATGCACCAACGGAAAAGCCAGGCCGGGCAGCGCCCTTGCGATGGCCTCGTAGCGCTTTTCGATCTGCCGGGTTGGAAACAACGACTGATAAGCCGAACGACTCTGCGGATTGGCGGAAAACAGCACCAGCCCCGCGGTGTGCCGGTCGATGCGATGCAATGGCACCAGGTGCGGATTGTCCAGGCGACGGATCAAGCGCCGGAGCAGCGTTTGTTCGACGTATTCGCCAGCCGGGGTCACCGGCAGGAAATGCGGCTTGTCGGCGACCACCAGATGCTCATCCGCGTACAGAATCGACTCGATCACCGGGATCGGTTTTTCATCCGGCACTTCGCGAAAGTAATGAATCCGCAAACCTTCCCTGTAGGCCAGGTCGAGGGCAATCGGCATGCCCTGCCCATCGAGGACCCGGCCACGGGCAATTCTGTCCAGCCATTGTTCACGACCGATGGCGCTGAAATGCTCGCACAGGCAATCGACAACGGTCTGCCACGGGCCAGGTGGCAAGTAGAGCGTACTGGCCTGACTGTGTGCCGCGGAAAAAGAAGAAGTGGACATACGAAAGCTCTAACCTCAGTGCAGAGCGGCATTATCCAACAGCAAGGGGAATGAACCTAGGGGGCGTTCTCAATTAGTTTTCCCGTCGCGGCGTGAAAACTAATTGAGAACGCCCCCTAAGATTCCTCAAGCCGTGATCTGCGCGCGCGCCGCCGCTTCGGTGTACTCCTTGAGCCAGCGCAGTACATCGACCGCCTCCCAGCGGGCGGGATCATACAGGGCGTACAACAATCCCTGATAACCCACGACATCGAGTTGCCGGTGATAACCCGCGCGTTGAAACAAGGCTTCGATTTCTGCGAAACAGGTATTGAAATGCGTTTTGTTGAAGGGCGTTTTCCCCTCGGTCACCAGACCATCCAGGCGCAACTCAAGGACAGCCTCGCGCACGACGTCCGCGGACATCCGGTTCACGCTATTCTTCAACTGTTCGACATTGACCACGATTCATCCCTCTCACGCCCGGGCTTGCCTGCTCACTCCCGAAAATCAGGAACGGCAAGACAGGCACTTCGAATAACTGTATGCGCATACAGTATCCGATCAACGCCGAATAAGCCAAGGGGATCAATCGTAAAGTTCGACAGGCGGGACACGCCACGAACGCAAAACCCGCTCAACCCAGGAACGCCACCACCTGATCGGCACTGAAAGGCCAGCCCAGTTCAGCACCGGTATCGACTCGCCGCAACACCGGAATTCGCAGACTGTAGGCTGCGAACCATGTTTCATCGTCAGCGATATCCACCAGCTCCACCAGCAGGCCGCGCTCGACGAATTCCATCAACATGGCTTCGGCTACTTCACAGAGATGGCATCCAAGGGTGCCGAACAGCTGACATTCGGGAAGCATGAGCGCTCAACCAGAAAATGAAGTGATCATTCTAGGCCTGCCCCGAAAAACCGTCGAGCCATTGCGGCCCCTGCCATGATGCCGCCGACCATGAAAAGACCTGAGTCAGTCCTGGCTCACGGCGCCGATCTTGTGGATCGACAGGTCCGCGCCGTAATACTCCTCTTCCTGACTCAGGCGCAATCCATGCAGCGCCTTGATCACACCATACACCGCAAACCCGCCGGCCAGCGCCACAGTGATGCCCAGCGCAGTGCCGATCAACTGGCTGATCAGGCTGACCCCGCCCAGCC
>NZ_JAHBDG010000029.1:0-62795 GCF_019956305.1 Pseudomonas sp. BF-B-30
ACTGTGTTTGCCAATGTCGATACCGAGAAGCGTCATCGTGTTCATGAGAGATCCTCCGCCGAAAACGAGAAAAGCCCTGCAAGCGTAAACCTGCAGGGCTTCTCGGTCAGGCTGACCATCTCATTAAACCCGGCCAACAATGGGCCGGGTCAAGAAGACGGTGGCTATATCACTTTTGTTTGGCAGGTTTGACCAATCGCTTATCCAGTTCGCTGCAAGCTTTCTGGATCATTTTTTCAGTGATCGGTACTTCGCGACCCTGCTCGTCAATAATCGAGCAACCCAGAGACTGGTCTGGTTGCGTGCGGATCACTTGAATCTTGTCATCGCTGCTGTGTTGCAAGGACATGGCCTGTCTCCTCATCAGGTTGTTAGCTTACTGTAGAACCGCCAGGTGACCGGGCTATGACAACTCCCTGCGATCTTTCCGGGGGGACAGAACCAGTCCAGCAGAAATGCCTTCGCGTGGCTACCCGAACTTTAGACCAATAGCGTCTAGCCTCTAGTGTTGGCGGACATAATTAACCCGACTCATTGTGATTTGCAGCAAGCCACCCCATTGAGCGGTATAGGCTGACCCTAATGACTGCCTTGTCCAGGATGATTACGATGCTCTCTGCCCGTCACCGCCGTGCCATTCGCCTGGCCAGTCGCTTCATTGCGCCATATCGCTGGCAGGCCTTTGGCGCCTTGCTGGCGTTGATCGTCACCGCTGGCATCACCTTGTCCATGGGGCAAGGCATCCGCCTGCTGGTGGACGAGGGGTTCATGACCCAGTCACCGCATCTGCTCAATCAGTCAATCGGTCTGTTCATGTTACTGGTGGCGGGATTGGCGATCGGAACCTTTGCACGGTTTTACCTTGTGTCGTGGATCGGCGAGCGCTGCGTCGCCGATATCCGCCGCAACGTGTTCAATCATCTGATTTACCTGCACCCGGGGTTTTACGAAGACAATCGCAGCTCGGAAATCCAGTCCCGCCTGACCGCCGACACCACGCTGCTGCAATCGGTCATCGGTTCTTCGCTGTCATTGTTCCTGCGCAATTTGCTGATGGTGATCGGTGGGATCGTCCTGCTGTTCATCACTAACCCCAAACTCACCAGCATCGTGGTGGTTGCCTTGCCCCTGGTGATCGCGCCGATCCTGATTTTCGGACGCCGGGTGCGTAACCTCTCACGCCTGAGTCAGGACCGGATTGCCGATATCGGCAGTTATGTGTCCGAAACCCTGGGGCAGATCAAGACCGTGCAGGCCTACAACCATCAGGCCCAGGACGAGCGACGGTTTGCCGTGACGGTGGAAGAGGCGTTCAACACCGCGCGCAAGCGCATCTTCCAGCGGGCCTGGCTGATTACCCTGGTGATCGTGTTGGTCTTGGGTGCGATCGGGGTGATGCTCTGGGTTGGCGGCATGGATGTCATCGCCGGGCGAATTTCTGCCGGCGCACTGGCGGCGTTCGTGTTCTACAGCCTCATCGTCGGCAGCGCGTTCGGCACGTTGAGCGAAGTGATTGGCGAGTTGCAGCGGGCAGCCGGCGCGGCCGAGCGGATTGCCGAGTTGCTGCGTTCGGAAAACATCATCCTGCCGCCGGTGGCGGGCGCGGTGAAGCTGCCGGAGCGGGTCAATGGCCAACTACAACTGCACAATGTGCGTTTTTCCTACCCGTCGCGGCCGGAAAATTATGCTGTCGACGGGTTGAGCCTGACCGTCAATGCCGGTGAGACGCTGGCGCTGGTCGGACCATCGGGGGCCGGAAAATCCACGGTGTATGACTTGCTGCTGCGTTTTTACGACCCGGCCGAGGGGCGCATCCTGCTCGATGGCGTGCCGTTGACTCAACTCGACCCGTTGGACCTGCGTCGCTGTTTTGCCCTGGTGTCGCAAACCCCGGCGCTGTTTTTCGGCAGCATTGAAGAAAACATTCGCTACGGCAATCCGCAGGCGACGTTGGCCGAGGTACAGGAAGCGGCAAAAGTCGCTTACGCCCATGACTTTATCGAAGCCATGCCCAATGGTTACCAGACTCATCTGGGGGACGGTGGTCTCGGTTTGTCCGGCGGCCAGCGCCAACGCCTGGCCATTGCCCGTGCGCTGCTGGTGGACGCGCCGATCCTGCTCCTGGACGAAGCCACCAGCGCCCTTGACGCCCAAAGCGAACACCTGATCCAGCAGGCGCTGCCGACACTGATGAAAAACCGGACCACCCTGGTGATCGCCCATCGCCTGGCAACGGTGAAAAACGCCGACCGAATTGCGGTGATGGACCTGGGGAAACTGGTGGCGGTGGGCACGCATCTGGAGCTGATTGCCAGCAATGCGTTGTATGCGCGGTTGGCGGCGTTGCAGTTCAGTGATGGATTGATTAACGCTGGGGAGCTCTTGTAGGAGCGAGCCTGCTCGCGATGGTCGTCAACGATGACGCGGGATGCCTGACACCCAGCGGCACTCTAATGTCCATCGCGAGCAGGCTCGCTCCTGCAGTGATCATTGATCGTCGAAATACCGCTCATGCCAATCCACGATTGGCTGCGGTGAGTTGAGCTTCTCGCCATAGATCACCGAATACGACAGCACGTTTTGCACGTACTGGCGGGTTTCGTCGAACGGAATGCTTTCCACCCACACGTCGAAACTCAGGTGGTCCGCACCGCGTAGCCATTGGCGCACTCGGCCCGGGCCGGCGTTGTAGGCGGCGGAGGCGAGGACGCGGTTGCCGTTGAACTGGCTGTGCACCTGGCTCAGGTATGCGGCGCCGAGCTGGATGTTTTTGTCCGGGTTGAACAGTTGCTGTGGCGAGCTATAGGGAATGCTGAACTTGCGTGCGGTTTCCTTGGCGGTGGCGGGCATCAGTTGCATCAGGCCCGAGGCGCCGACCCCGGAGCGGGCATCTTCCATGAAGGCGCTTTCCTGGCGAGTGATGGCGAACGCCCAGCTCGGATGCAGGCCGCGATTCTTCGCTTCACGCACCAGCGTGTTGCGGTGGGCCATCGGGAAACGGATATCCAGGTCGTCCCAGTACTGCGCCTGGCTGATGGTGCGAATGGCCGGGAAGTACCATTTCAGGTCGTAGGCCAGTTTGGCCTGGGCGACCATTTCGTCGCGGCTGAAGTGACGGCTGACGTGGTACCACTCGCGGCGCCCGTCGACGATTTGCCCGCGAGCGTGGAACTCCAGGGCGCGACGTATGCCGGGGGTGTTGCGCACTTTGTTGATCAGCGCCTGGCTCATCACCAGCGGCTTGTTGTTCAGCGAATAGGGTGACTGCGAGCGATCCGCCGCGAGGAACCCATAAAAGTCGCGCTCACGAGCCACGCTTCGATAAAGGGTCTGGGCTTCCGGGTTCTGCGGTTGCGCCAGCTCCAGGGTGCGGGCCTGCCAGTAACGCCAGCGGTTGGTGGTGGCCAGGTCCTGGGGCAGGCGGCGGGTCAACTGATAGGCATCGTCCCAGCGCGCCAGGCGCAGGAGCAGGCGCAAGCGCCATTCGGAAACCGTGTTGTCGCGCAGTTCCGGATCGTATTTGGTCATGACGTCCAGGGCTCGACTGTCGAAACGTTTGGCGAGGGTCAGCCCGATTTCCCGGGCGATCGCCACTTTTTCATCCCGGGAGAAATGCATGCTGCTGGCGTAACCGTCGAGCAGATTCATGGCCCTGTCCGGGTCCTGACGAGCCAGGCGGCGAAGGCCGAGGCTGACCACATCGGACATGGCTTCATCGGCCGGCGTGAAGCGTGACGGCTGGTTGAGCAGTTCCGGTTTCTGCGCCACGTCCACCAGCAAGCGACCGCGAGGGGCGAGGGTGGTCATGCCGTTGATCAGGCTGTTGGCCAGGGGATAGTTGCGCGCCTGGGCGGCGAGTTTCGCGCGTTCCCAGCGTTTTTGCTCGGTCAACTGGCCATCGGCGGCCCACATGCCGAACAGGGCATCGCAGGCTTCGGGCTGGGATTTACCGGTCAGCCAGAGCTTTTCAGTATTGGCGTAACCTTCGGCTTTGAGGTTGTGGCTGATCTGGTATTGCGCATTCAGGCAGTCCAGTTCGGTGAAGTTCATTTTCGGGTCGTAGTACTTGACGAAGGTCGCCCAGTCGCCCCGTTCCGCCAGCCAGCGCAACCAACGCAACTTCATCCAGTTGGCCTGGGGCAGGTCGCCGTGTTCGGCGAGGAATTTCTCGATTTCGGCGTTGCTCGCGGTTTTCAGGCGCGCGGTCAGCTCGTCGTACGCCAGGTAGGGTTCCAGCGGATAATCGGCGAGGGCCTGGCTGTAACGGAAATACGGGCCGCTATCGCCCTTGGCCAGGGCGCGCTTGGCTTCATCGTAATACTGGCGTTGGGTGGACAGGTCCACCGCCTGGGCGGATTGAACGGCAGCGGCAGACAGTAAAAAAGCAGATAAAAGATTGAAAAGGCGACTGCGCATGAGACGTCCGGGCAGAGAAAAATCATGACAAGCGCGGGCCAGGCCCGCGCTGAATTGTCTGTAGCTTAGCCTTTTGCCAGCAGCCGGTGAAAGCTTTGCGGGTCTTCCCGCATCAGTTCGCAACATTTGTCATGCAGAGTGCGACGAGAGTGAAATTGCCGGCCTTCTGAAGCCTCAAGTCAGGTAGAATGCGCGCCCGGTTTTTGGAGAAGCTCATGACCCTGCTCAAATTCAGCGATGTGTCCCTTGCTTTCGGCGCTATGCCGTTGTTGGACAAGGTGTCCTGGCAGATCGCCCGTGGTGAGCGGGTGTGCATCATCGGCCGCAACGGCACTGGCAAGTCCAGCATGATGAAGCTCGTCAAGGGCGACCAGAAGCCCGATGACGGCTCCGTTTGGCGCGCACCCGGGCTCAAGATCGGCGAATTGCCGCAAGAATTGCCGGTGGCCGACGAGCGGACAGTGTTCGACGTGGTGGCCGAAGGCCTGGACGGCGTTGGCGCTTTGCTCGCCGAATATCACCACCTGAGCCAGAACATCGTCACTGACGCCGATCTGGACAAGCTGATGCACGTCCAGCACGACCTCGAAGCCCGCGATGGCTGGCGCTTGCAGACCCTCGTCGACAGCACCTTGAGCCGCCTGCAACTACCGGCCGACAAGACCCTCGCCGAGTTGTCCGGCGGCTGGCGTCGTCGCGTCCTGCTGGCCCAGGCCCTGGTGTCCGAGCCGGACCTGCTGCTGCTCGACGAACCGACCAACCACCTGGACATCGGTGCCATCGCCTGGCTTGAAGAAGCGCTGAAGGATTTCCAGGGCGCCGTGCTGTTCATCACGCACGACCGTTCTTTCCTGCAGAACCTGGCAACCCGCATCCTCGAACTGGATCGCGGCGGCCTGATCGACTGGAACGGCGACTACGCCAGTTTCCTCGTGCACAAGGAAGCCGCATTGGCGGCCGAGGAGACCGCCAATGCGCTGTTCGACAAGCGCCTGGCCCAGGAAGAAGTGTGGATTCGCCAGGGCATCAAGGCCCGTCGCACCCGTAACGAAGGTCGTGTACGTGCGCTCAAAGCCTTGCGTGTCGAGCGCAGCGAGCGTCGTGAGCGTACCGGCAAGGCCAATATCCAGCTGGAAACCGCCGACAAGTCCGGCAAGCAGGTCATGGTCCTCGATAACGTGAGTTTCGCTCACCCGGACGGTCCGTTCCTGATCAAGGACTTCTCCATGGTGCTGCAGCGCGGCGACCGTATCGGTCTGCTCGGCGCCAACGGTACCGGCAAGACCACCTTGTTGAAGCTGATGCTCAGCGGCTTGCAGCCGACCAGCGGCAAAGTGGAAGAGGGCACCCGGATCGATGTCGCCTACTTCGACCAGTTGCGCCATCAGCTGGATCTGGAAAAAACCGTGATCGACAACGTGGCCGAAGGTCGCGACTTCATCGATATCGACGGCCAGAGCCGCCACGTGCTGAGCTACCTCGGCGACTTCCTGTTCAGCCCGCAGCGTGCCCGCACGCCAGTCAAGGCGCTGTCGGGTGGTGAGCGTGCCCGTCTGTTGCTGGCCAAGCTGTTCAGCAAGCCGGCGAACCTGCTGGTACTCGACGAACCGACCAACGACCTCGACGTCGAAACCCTCGAGCTGCTGGAAGAGGTCTTGCTGACCTTCAACGGCACCGTACTGATGGTCAGCCACGACCGGGCATTCCTCGACAACGTGGTCACCAGTACCCTGGTCTTCGAAGGTGAAGGCAAGGTTCGCGAGTACGTCGGTGGCTACCAGGACTGGCTGCGCCAGGGCGGCTCGCCGCGTCTGCTGGGCGTGACCGAGAGCAAGTCCGGCAAGGCCGACCTGAACTCCGCGGTGGTGAAGGCCGAGCCTGCGCCGGTTGCGGCAGCTGTCGAAGCGCCAGTGGCGAAGAAAAAGCTCAGCTACAAATTGCAGCGCGAACTGGAAGCGTTGCCGGGGCAGATCGAGGCCATGGAGCAGCAGATTGCCGCCGTTGAAGCACAGATGGCGGATGCCGGCTTCTATCAGCGTCCGGCGGCCGAAACGGCTGCGGTGATTGCTCAATTGGAGCAGTTGCAGGCTGAACTCGACATCATGGTCGAGCGTTGGGCCGAACTGGATGCCTGATTGACCCGGTAACAAAAAAAGCCCGGCGTTCAGTGATGAACGCCGGGCTTTTCATATGCAATTGGATCGAAACGATCCCCTGTAGGAGCGAGCCTGCTCGCGATGAACTTGAGAGCGCCGCGGGGTGTCAGGCTTCCCGTGTCATCGTTGACGACCATCGCGAGCAGGCTCGCTCCTACAGGGGGGTGTTGTCAGCTTTTGTTTTGCAGACGCACCGCCAGCACATCGCAAGGCGCGCCATGCAGCACGTCATTGGCGGTGGAGCCCAGCAACAGTGCCAGACCATGCCGGCCATGGCTGCCCACCACGATCAGGTCGCAGGTTTGCTCCTTGGCCAGGTGGTGGATCTCCTGGCGTGGCTGGCCGTAGGTCAGGTGGCTGTATTCCCTGGAGAGCTCCGGGTATTTCAGGATCAAGCGGTCAAGGCGCTCCTTGGCCTGATCGAACTGCTGCTGTTGCAGTTGTGACAGGTCCATTGGCACGTCGCCGCCGAAGGCCATCGCCATCGGCTCGACAATGTGCACCAGCGACAATTTCGCACCGTTGCTCACCGACAGTTCGCGAGCGCGGTGAATCACAGGGTCGCACTCTTCGGTCAGATCTACAGCGACCAGAATATGGTTGTAGGGCATGAGGTGCTCCTCCTGAGGGATGCAATATTGGTAAGTATGGCTGGTTTCAAGCGCATTGGTTCCAAAGTGACACAATGGGCTCATTCAAATTCGGGAGTACAGATATGACGGTCTGGATAGTGGTGTCAATCCTGCTGGTGGTGCTGAGTCCGCTGGCATGGTTGCGGCCGTCGCGAGTTCAGAGCGGGCGCATCGCCTTGCGGATGGAGGCTCGGCGCATCGGGCTGGCCATGCAATTGGCGCCTCAGGAGTGGCCGCACTGGCTCAGCCAGGAGCCGCCGAGCCCCTGCGCCCAGTACCATCGACCTCGACGTGGCAATCAGCCGGCGTGCTGGAGTTACTGGCAAAAATCACCAGGTGTCTGGGTCAATCAATGGCAGGAAATCTGTGAAGACAGGGCACTGCTCGATCATTTCGAAAAATTGCCGGCCAACGTCTACAAAGTCGAGGCGGACAAGCAAATGATCACGTTGTACTGGGGCGAGAAGGGCGAGGCCGAGGTGTTGCAGCAGATCGACGCCACCCTCAAAGCCCTCGCCTGAACCCCGATCCCTTGTAGGAGCGAGCCTGCTCGCGATGAACCTGAGAGCACCACGGGGTGCCAGGCTTCCCGCGTCATCGTTGACGTCCATCGCGAGCAGGCTCGCTCCTACAGGTGTTTTTCGCAGGCAATAAAAAGCCCGACATTCATCATCGGGCTGGAGTTGGCCAGGCAGGCCGGTAAAAACGGTGTTGGCTGATCTTACGCTGGGCATTCGCCAAAAGCGTTCACAATTTTCCCCTGGGTTCCGCCAGCGTAGCTTGTTAAACACGGGCTGCAGCGAATTAGGGCGAACTTTCTAACAATTGATTCTATGAATGACCTTGCATGCTCAAGCGTGTTTAAGGTCTTCGCAGTACGGATATGACCGGAAAGTCGCGTTTCAACCCGTGTTTCGGGCGATTGACAATTGTCGGAAATTCCGTGAAGGTGACGTACCCAAATCAAACGGGCGTATGAATTGAGCGTTTGTATTTCAGACCGCTCCTACAGAATCCCGACTATCGCGTTGGCGGGTGTGCCGGGGGAATGGGCGTAGCATTGACGATCAACGTCCCTGCCAAGCCGTTCGCCTGCGTCCGACGTGTACTGTTCAGCTTCCATATCGTGGAGATCAGTTGATGATTTACGAAGGTAAAGCCATCACGGTTAAGGCTCTTGAAAGTGGCATCGTCGAACTGAAGTTCGACCTCAAGGGTGAGTCCGTCAACAAGTTCAACCGTCTAACCCTGAACGAACTGCGTCAGGCCGTAGACACCATCAAGGCAGATGCTTCGATCAAGGGCGTGATCGTCAGCAGTGGCAAGGACGTGTTCATCGTCGGCGCCGACATCACCGAATTTGTCGACAACTTCAAGCTGCCGGATGCAGAACTTGTTGCTGGCAACCTCGAAGCCAACAAGATTTTCAGCGATTTCGAAGACCTCAACGTCCCGACCGTCGCCGCGATCAATGGCATCGCGTTGGGTGGCGGTCTGGAAATGTGCCTGGCGGCGGACTACCGCGTCATGTCCACCAAGGCCAAGATCGGTCTGCCGGAAGTCAAGCTGGGCATCTACCCGGGCTTCGGCGGTACTGTGCGCCTGCCGCGCCTGATCGGTGCCGACAACGCCATCGAATGGATCGCCGCCGGCAAGGAAAACCGTCCTGAAGACGCGCTGAAAGTCGGCGCCGTTGACGCCGTGGTTGCTCCTGAGCAACTGCAGGATGCCGCGCTGGAACTGATCAAGCGCGCCATCTCCGGCGAGTTCGACTACAAGGCCAAGCGCCAGCCGAAGCTGGAAAAGCTGAAGCTGAACGCCATCGAACAAATGATGGCTTTCGAAACCGCCAAGGGTTTCGTGGCCGGCCAGGCTGGCCCGAACTACCCGGCGCCGGTTGAAGCGATCAAGACCATCCAGAAAGCCGCGAACTTCGGTCGCGACAAGGCGCTGGAAATTGAAGCTGCAGGTTTCGTCAAACTGGCCAAGACCTCTGCCGCGCAGAGCCTGATCGGCTTGTTCCTGAACGATCAGGAACTGAAGAAAAAGGCCAAGGCCTACGACGAAATCGCCAAGGACGTGAAGCAGGCCGCCGTACTGGGCGCCGGCATCATGGGTGGCGGTATCGCCTATCAGTCGGCTTCCAAAGGCACGCCGATCCTGATGAAGGACATCAACGAGCACGGTATCGAGCAGGGTCTGGCCGAAGCCGCCAAACTGCTGGTCGGTCGCGTTGATAAAGGTCGCATGACCGCCGCGAAAATGGCTGAAGTGCTCAACGGCATCCGTCCAACCCTGTCTTACGGCGACTTCGGTCACGTGGATCTGGTGGTCGAAGCGGTCGTCGAGAACCCGAAGGTCAAGCAAGCGGTACTGGCCGAAGTTGAAGACAAGGTCAAGGAGGACACCATCCTGGCGTCCAATACCTCGACCATTTCCATCACCTTGCTGGCCAAGGCCCTCAAGCGTCCGGAAAACTTCGTCGGCATGCACTTCTTCAACCCGGTGCATATGATGCCGCTGGTGGAAGTGATTCGTGGCGAGAAGTCCAGCGAGCTGGCTGTTGCCACCACCGTTGCCTACGCCAAGAAAATGGGCAAGAACCCGATCGTGGTCAATGACTGCCCGGGCTTCCTGGTCAACCGCGTCCTGTTCCCGTACTTCGGCGGTTTCGCCAAGCTGGTCAGCGCCGGTGTGGACTTCGTCCGTATCGACAAGATCATGGAAAAATTCGGCTGGCCGATGGGCCCGGCGTACCTGATGGACGTGGTCGGCATCGACACCGGTCACCACGGTCGTGACGTGATGGCTGAAGGCTTCCCGGACCGCATGAAAGACGACCGTCGCTCGGCCGTCGACGTGCTCTACGAAGCCAAGCGCCTGGGCCAGAAGAACGGCAAGGGCTTCTACGCCTACGAGACCGACAAGAAAGGCAAGCAGAAGAAGGTTGCCGATCCTTCGGTACTGGAAGTGCTCAAGCCGATCGTTTACGAGCAGCGCGAAGTCACCGACGAAGACATCATCAACTGGATGATGATCCCGCTGTGCCTGGAAACCGTGCGTTGCCTGGAAGACGGCATCGTCGAAACCGCTGCCGAAGCCGACATGGGTCTGGTCTACGGTATTGGTTTCCCTCCATTCCGTGGCGGTGCGCTGCGTTACATCGATTCGATCGGTGTGGCAGAGTTCGTTGCCCTGGCTGACCAGTACGCTGATTTGGGCGCGCTGTACCACCCGACCGCGAAGCTGCGCGAAATGGCCAAAAACGGCCAGAGCTTCTTCGGTTAAGCGCCCCCAACTAGAGTGAGAGTGAACTTATGAGCTTGAATCCTAGAGACGTCGTGATTGTCGACTTCGGTCGTACTCCGATGGGCCGCTCCAAGGGCGGCATGCACCGCAACACCCGTGCCGAAGACATGTCGGCGCACCTGATCAGCAAACTGCTGGAACGTAACGTCAAGGTCGACCCGAACGAAGTCGAAGACGTGATCTGGGGCTGTGTGAACCAGACCCTGGAGCAGGGCTGGAACATCGCGCGCATGGCGTCGCTGATGACTCAGATCCCGCACACTTCGGCCGGCCAGACCGTCAGCCGCCTGTGTGGCTCGTCCATGAGCGCTCTGCACACTGCCGCGCAAGCGATCATGACCGGCAACGGTGACGTTTTCGTGGTTGGTGGCGTCGAGCATATGGGGCACGTGAGCATGATGCACGGTGTCGATCCGAACCCGCACATGTCGCTGTACGCGGCGAAAGCCTCGGGCATGATGGGCCTGACCGCGGAAATGCTGGGCAAGATGCACGGCATCACTCGCGAGCAACAGGACGCTTTCGGCGTGCGCTCCCACCAACTCGCCCACAAGGCGACCGTGGAAGGCAAGTTCAAAGACGAAATCATCCCGATGCAGGGCTACGACGAGAACGGTTTCCTGAAAACCTTCGACTACGACGAAACCATTCGTCCGGAAACCACCCTGGAAAGCCTGGCGGCTCTGAAGCCGGCGTTCAATCCGAAGGGCGGCACCGTGACAGCCGGTACCTCGTCGCAGATCACCGATGGTGCCTCGTGCATGATCGTGATGTCGGCGCAGCGTGCACAGGATCTGGGTATCCAGCCTCTGGCGGTGATTCGTTCGATGGCAGTGGCAGGTGTGGATCCGGCAATCATGGGCTATGGTCCAGTACCGGCCACACAAAAAGCACTGAAGCGCGCGGGTCTGGGCATTTCCGACATCGACTTCTTCGAGCTCAACGAAGCTTTCGCCGCACAGGCCCTGCCAGTGCTGAAAGATCTGAAAGTACTCGACAAGATGAACGAGAAGGTTAACCTGCACGGCGGCGCGATCGCCCTGGGCCACCCGTTCGGTTGCTCCGGTGCGCGTATCTCCGGCACTTTGCTCAATGTGATGAAGCAGAATGGCGGTACCTTCGGGGTAGCCACCATGTGCATTGGTCTCGGCCAAGGCATCTCCACCGTCTTCGAACGCGTTTAAGCGTCTCGTTGATGGAAGCCGGGGCCAAGTGCCCCGGTTTTTGTTTTTCCGGATTTATTTTTTTATTTTGAAAAAATTTGAGTGAGGGCCAAAGCATGCCGATACAACCTGGGCTCTACCAACATTACAAAGGTCCGCAGTACCGCGTATTCAGTGTTGCGCGGCATTCGGAAACCGAAGAAGAAGTGGTCTTCTACCAAGCCCTGTATGGCGATTACGGCTTTTGGGTACGTCCCTTGAGCATGTTCCTGGAGTCCGTCGAGGTTGACGGCGAACAGGTGCCACGCTTTGCTTTGGTGCAGGCCGAACCGAGCGTTTTTCCGCAGCCATAAGGGGAGTGCGCGCAGAGCCCTGCGCTTGACCTCATCTTGTAGCCACTATATATAGCGGTGCCGCGTCAGGCGCCAACCGCCTTTCACTTCTCGAATTCAGGAATTTTCTGATCCATGGGCAAATCGCTGGTCATTGTGGAATCCCCGGCTAAGGCCAAGACCATCAACAAGTATTTGGGCAACGAATACGTGGTGAAGTCGAGTATCGGCCATATCCGAGACCTGCCCACCAGCGGTTCGGCTAGCGCCAGCAAAGAGCCAGCCGCCAAGCGCGGCAAGGCTGCTGCGGGTGAAGCGCCGGCACTGTCGCCGAAAGAAAAAGCGCGCAAGCAGCTGGTCGCGCGCATGGGTGTCGATCCGGATCATGGCTGGAAAGCCAAGTACGAGATCCTCCCGGGCAAGGAAAAAGTCATCGAAGAGCTGCGCCGGCTCGCCAAGGATGCTGACACCATCTATCTCGCAACCGACTTGGACCGCGAGGGGGAAGCCATTGCCTGGCACCTGCGCGAAGCCATCGGTGGTGACGACACCCGCTACAAGCGCGTGGTGTTCAACGAAATCACCAAGAAGGCGATTCAGGAAGCCTTCTCGAAACCAGGCGAGCTGGATATCGATCGTGTCAACGCCCAGCAGGCGCGTCGTTTCCTCGACCGCGTGGTGGGTTACATGGTTTCGCCGCTGCTGTGGGCCAAGATCGCTCGCGGTCTGTCCGCCGGTCGCGTGCAGTCGGTTGCCGTGAAGCTGGTGGTCGAGCGCGAACGTGAAATCCGCGCGTTCAACCCGGAAGAGTACTGGGAAGTTCACGCCGACCTCGGCACCGCAAAAGGCGCGACCGTGCGCTTCGATGTGGCCCGCGAGAAAGGCGAAGCCTTCAAGCCGCTCAATGAAACCCAGGCCATGGCCGCGCTGGAGAAGCTCAAGGCTTCCAGCTACAGCATCGTCAAGCGCGAAGACAAACCGACCAGCAGCAAGCCGTCGGCACCCTTCATCACTTCCACCTTGCAGCAAGCCGCAAGCAACCGCCTAGGCTTCGGTGTGAAGAAGACCATGATGATGGCCCAGCGTCTTTACGAAGCTGGCTACATCACTTATATGCGTACCGACTCCACCAACCTTTCGGTTGATGCCGTGGCGATGGCGCGTACCTATATTGAAGGCGAATTCGGCAAGAAATACCTGCCGGAAACCCCGAACGTCTACAGCAGCAAGGAAGGCGCACAAGAGGCTCACGAAGCGATTCGTCCGTCCGACGCCAATACCGAGCCAAGCAAGCTGTCGGGCATGGAGCGTGACGCTGAGCGCCTCTACGAGCTCATCTGGCGCCAGTTCCTCGCCTGCCAGATGCTGCCGGCACAATACCTGTCGACCACGGTCACTGTCGGTGCCGGCGACTTCGAGCTGCGCGCCAAGGGCCGCATCCTGAAGTTCGACGGTTACACCCGCGTCATGCCGCAAATCGCCAAGCCAGGCGATGACGACGTGCTGCCGGACATGGCCCAGGGCGACGCGATGAAGCTGATCAAGCTTGATCCGACCCAGCACTTCACCAAGCCGCCGGCGCGTTACTCGGAAGCCAGCCTGGTAAAAGAAATGGAAAAACGCGGCATCGGTCGTCCTTCGACCTACGCGGCGATCATTTCGACCATTCAGGACCGCGGCTACGTGGCGCTGCACAACCGTCGTTTCTATTCGGAAAAGATGGGCGACATCGTCACCGAGCGTCTGGCCGAAAGCTTCTCCAACCTGATGGACTACGGCTTCACCGCCGGCATGGAAGAGCATCTCGATGACGTGGCCCAGGGCGAACGCGACTGGAAAAACGTGCTCGACGAGTTCTATGGCGACTTCAAGAAGAAACTCGAAGTAGCCGAAAGCCCGGAACACGGCATGCGGGCCAATCAGCCTGTCATGACTGACATTCCGTGCACCACCTGCGGTCGCCCGATGCAGATCCGTACCGCGTCGACCGGCGTGTTCCTCGGTTGCTCGGGCTACAGCCTGCCGCCGAAAGAGCGCTGCAAGGCCACCGTCAACCTGGTGCCGGGCGATGAAATCGCTGCGGACGACGAGGGTGAATCGGAGTCGCTGGTGTTGCGTGGCAAGCATCGCTGCCCGATCTGCAGCACGGCGATGGACGCCTACCTGCTCGATGAAAAGCGCAAGCTGCACATCTGCGGTAACAACCCGGATTGCGATGGCTACGAAATCGAAGAGGGCACCTATCGCATCAAGGGCTATGAAGGTCCGAGCCTGGAGTGCGACAAGTGCGGTAGCGAGATGCAGCTCAAGACCGGCCGTTTCGGCAAGTTCTTCGGTTGCACCAATGCCACCTGCAAGAACACCCGTAAACTGCTCAAGAGTGGTGATGCGGCGCCGCCGAAGATGGATCCGGTGAAGATGCCTGAGCTGAAGTGCGAAAAGGTCAACGACACCTACATTCTGCGCGACGGTGCATCCGGTCTGTTCCTGGCGGCCAGCCAGTTCCCGAAAAACCGCGAGACTCGTGCTCCATTGGTGATGGAAATCATCCCGCACAAGGATGAGATCGATCCGAAGTATCACTTCCTCTGCGAAGCGCCGAAGAAAGATCCGGATGGTCTGCCAGCCGTGATCCGTTACAGCCGCAAGACCAAGGAGCAGTACGTGCAGACCGAGGTTGATGGTAAGCCGACTGGCTGGAAAGCGTTCTACGATGGCGGCAAGTGGGCGGTCGAAGACAAGCGTCCGGCAGCCAAGGCTTAAAGCCGCGCCCCCTGTAGGAGCGAGCTTGCTCGCGATGGACCTGAGAGCAACGCGGGCATTCTGAAGGCCCGCGTCATCGTTGACGACCATCGCGAGCGAGCTCGCTCCTACAGTCAGTGCGCAAGGCCGCATGAGAACCCTCGGGTTTTCATGCGGCTTTTTTGTTTTGGGCTTGCGGTCGGATCGGCTGATCCATGACACTGTCAAACCTGCGTGAAGCAATTATTTCGTTGTGGAGGCTGCCGTCATGGCCCACGAACTGTACACCCGCACCAATCAGAAGATTTATTTCGCCGGCTTGTCGCTCGAAGCGCTGGCCCGCACTGAAGAGGGGCGGGCGATGAATTCGCTGGCGCTGATCCAGGCCGGGCGCGAATCCGCGCTGTTTCATCTGTACGGCGCGCTGCTGGGCCTGTGTCACGAGATCGCCGGTTTCTATCGCTTGCCTCAGGCCAATGCGCCCCGTGCAGAGTTGTTGCTGACTCGCGAGGTGCTGGACACCATCGCCATTCCGGAAATGGCTGAGCTGGTCGAGCTGGCCAATAACCCGGAGACCTGGCTGGCCAAGCTGTTGGCTGCCCATGCTGCGTTGTTTCAGCCGCCGCGGGCGCCCCACAAGCCAAAAGGCGACGTGACCCAGCCACTGATCCTGGCTGTCAATCTGGATGAAGAGGACGCGCCGCAAGAGCTGAGTCGGGAGGAGCTGGAGAGCTGGCGTCAGAATCTGAAAGGATTGGCGATCCGCTTTCGCGAAGGCCTGAACGAGTGCTGACAGAAACAGTTTTGGGATGGCATCTGGTCAAGATCCCGAGCGAAGCCTGGCCGATGCCTATATAATCCCCGCCTTTCGTGGAGAACAGTCCTTTATGCCAACGTCCTTTCTAGAAATTGTCGAGTTACCAGACGGCCGTATCGAGCTGCGCAGGGCCGAGGACGAGGGTTCTCTGGTTACTTTGGATTTCTCCGAGGACGCCAAGGCATTCCTGCAAGGGCAGCACGTGGAAGTCGCCAAGGCGATGTTGAGCGTCGGCGTTCAGATGGCCGGTCGCCTGGTTGAAGGCGAATTCGACAAGGAAGAGGGGTCGCGGGTTCTTCATTGACCGCCGCCTGTCGCTTTTCCTGATGTCGTTACTCATCGGCTTCTCTGTCCCTGGAGAAGCCTTGCGCGGTGAATCACGCGTTTGTCCGCCGGTTAACCCAGTCGAATATTCAGGCTCTGAGCGTCCCCGGTACGGGCGGCGCTGATCAGTTGTTGTCGCGATTGGGGGCTCAGCGGGTTGATCCAGCTGACCACCGTGTGGCTACGACCCAGGCGCAGGGCTTCGCAAGTCAGTTGCTGGGCGCTCTGGGTGCCCCGGGGTTGCAGCAGCAGAATGCGCTCGCGGTTAAGGCCGGCATCTCGCAGCCAGGCTTGAGTCAGGCTGGCGGGTGGCGCGATCAGTGTCAGCCAGCGTGCGTCCTGGTCCTGGCTCAATTCCCTGAGGATCGGTGCCAGAAGGCTCAGGCAGTTCCCGGCTGCACCACGCAGTGACAGCTCGCTGAAAGCGTCAGGTTCGGCGCTCCAGGGGGACTCGACTACGTCTTTCAGGATCGGCGCCAATGGCTGTGCCATGAACGCTTCGAACAACGGCAGTTGGGTTTGCTGTGGTGATGTCTGTGGGAACTGCATGGTGCCTCCTTTAGCGGCGAATGACGCCGACACTCAAGCCTTCGATCACCAGTTCCTGGTCTTGAAGGTTCACTTCAATAGGGGCGAACTCGGGGTTCTCGGCGATCAGCCAGACTTTGCTGCCGTCACGCTTGAAGCGCTTGACGGTCACTTCGTCGCCGATCCGCGCAACGACGATCTGGCCGTTACGGGCTTCGCGGGTGGTGTGGACCGCCAGCAGGTCGCCGTCGAAAATGCCGATATCCTTCATGCTCATCCCATGGACGCGCAGCAGGTAGTCGGCGCGCGGATGGAAGAAGGCGGGATTGATGTTGCAGGACTCTTCGATGTGTTGCTGCGCAAGAATCGGGGCGCCGGCTGCTACCCGGCCAATGATCGGCAGGGTGGAATCGTCGGCCTTGGCTTCGAAGCCGGGAATGCGGATGCCACGGGAGGCGCCAGGCGTCATCTCGATTGCACCCTTGCGGGCCAGTGCCTTGAGGTGTTCTTCCGCCGCATTGGGGGACTTGAAACCCAGTTCCTGAGCGATTTCCGCGCGGGTGGGTGGATACCCGTTGTCTTCCAGGCAGCGCTTGATGAAGGCCAGAATCTCTGCTTGTCGTGGCGTCAGCTTTAGCATATCGATCACTCTGTTTTTTTATACAGTGACTGGGATTATATACAGTAAGGCGGTCTTGGCAATGCTCCATTTTTCAGTCGCCGCCGGACGGTCAAACAGCCAGTGGATTGAAGCTTTGCCGTTGTGTGGTTAAATGTCTGACCGACCATTCCCGAAACGAACTGCCAGACTTGACAATGCACAGGCTGAAACGTATGTTTCAAACAAGTGTTTGTCAGGCGGAGTAGCCATGGCCCAGTCGGAAACCGTTGAACGCATTCTTGATGCCGCCGAGCAGTTGTTCGCGGAAAAAGGTTTCGCCGAAACCTCGTTGCGTCTGATCACCAGCAAGGCGGGTGTCAACCTGGCGGCGGTGAACTATCACTTCGGTTCGAAGAAGGCGTTGATTCAAGCGGTTTTCTCGCGGTTCCTCGGGCCATTCTGCATCAGCCTCGATAAAGAGCTGGAGCGGCGTCAGGCCAAGCCTGAAATCAAGCCGACACTCGAAGAGTTGCTGGAAATCCTCGTCGAGCAGGCACTGGTGGTGCAGCCGCGCAGTGGCAACGACCTGTCTATTTTCATGCGTTTGCTGGGACTGGCCTTCAGCCAGAGCCAGGGGCACTTGCGTCGTTATCTGGAAGACATGTACGGCAAGGTGTTTCGCCGCTACATGATGCTGGTCAACGAAGCAGCGCCACGTATTCCACCTATCGAACTGTTCTGGCGCGTGCACTTCATGCTGGGTGCGGCGGCGTTCAGCATGTCCGGTATCAAGGCCTTGCGCGCGATTGCCGAAACCGATTTCGGCGTGAACACCTCGATCGAGCAGGTCATGCGCCTGATGGTGCCGTTCCTGGCTGCCGGCATGCGCGCCGAATCCGGCGTTACCGACACGGCCATGGCCACGGCCCAGTTGCGTCCGCGTAGCAAATCGACACCGGTTGCCGCCAAGGTTTAACCGCACACGGGTGGGCGCGGCAGCTGACATCCGCTAAGCTAGCCGCCCATGCCGACTCTCGTTCTGAACCCGTTTCCCATTGATATCGCCGACCTGCCGGGCACAGCGTCTGGCGGCGAATTCGTGTGGGCCGGGTTTTCTGTTATCAAGGAATTTCTATGACTGCTGGCTTGCAAGGCTCGTTGATGGTGGACGTCGCCGGTACCTGGCTGACGGCTGAAGATCGCCAATTGTTGCGCCAGCCCGAAGTGGGTGGCCTGATCATCTTTGCCCGCAACATCGAGCATCCGCGTCAAGTGCGCGAGCTGAGTGCGGCCATTCGCGCCATTCGTCCCGATCTGCTGTTGGCGGTGGATCAAGAGGGCGGCCGCGTGCAGCGCCTGCGCCAGGGATTCGTGCGATTGCCCGCCATGCGCGCCATTGCCGACAACCCGAACGCCGAATACCTGGCCGAGCAGTGCGGCTGGATCATGGCCACCGAAGTGTTGGCTGTCGGCCTGGACTTGAGCTTTGCCCCGGTGCTGGACCTGGATTACCAGCGCAGCGCCGTTGTCGGCACTCGCTCGTTCGAAGGCGATCCCGAGCGCGCTGCCTTGCTCGCGGGTGCATTCATCCGCGGGATGAACAGCGCCGGGATGGCCGCCACCGGCAAGCACTTCCCCGGCCACGGTTGGGCTGAAGCGGATTCTCACGTCGCGATTCCCAACGACGAACGCAGCCTCGACGAGATCCGCGCCAATGACCTGGTGCCGTTTGCCAAGCTGAGCAAGCAACTGGCCGCGGTCATGCCGGCCCACGTCATTTATCCACAAGTCGATTCCCAGCCCGCCGGCTTCTCCCGCCGCTGGTTGCAGGACATCCTGCGTGGCGAGTTGCAGTTCGATGGCGTGATCTTCAGTGACGACCTGTCCATGGCAGGCGCTCACGTGGTCGGCGATGCCGCCAGCCGTATCGAAGCGGCGCTGACTGCCGGTTGCGACATGGGCCTGGTGTGCAACGACCGTGCGGCCGCCGAACTGGCCCTGAGCGCTGCCCAGCGTCTGAAGGTCAAGCCTTCCGAGCGCATTGCGCGGATGCGCGGCCAGTCGTTTGCCTGCACCGAATACCGTCAAGATCCGCGCTGGCTGGCCGCTGTCGGCGCGCTCAAAGAAGCTCAATTGATTGATTAAGGACTGTTCGTTATGACGGTTTACGCGATTATCGGTGGCACTGGCCTGACTCAACTCGAAGGCCTGAGCATTCGCCAGTCACTGGCAGTGGACACGCCTTATGGCGCACCTTCGGCCGACGTTCAGATCGGCGAGTATGCCGGCAAGGAAGTACTGTTCCTCGCGCGTCACGGTCATCCCCATCGTTTCCCACCGCATCAGGTCAACTACCGCGCCAACCTCTGGGCGCTGAAGCAGGCCGGTGCCGAAGCCATCCTGGCGGTCAACGCCGTGGGCGGCATCCATGCCGCGATGGGCACCGGGCATTTCTGCGTGCCGCATCAGTTGATCGACTACACCAGCGGTCGTGAGCACACCTACTTTGCCGATGACCTGGAGCACGTCACCCATATCGACTTCAGCTTCCCCTACAGCGAGCCGTTGCGCCAGCAACTGATTGCGGCATTGGCGGCGGAAGGCGTGGGCTACAGCAGTCATGGCGTGTATGCCTGCACTCAAGGGCCGCGCCTGGAGACAGTGGCTGAAATCGCCAGGCTGGAGCGCGATGGCTGCGACATCGTCGGCATGACCGGTATGCCGGAAGCCGCCTTGGCCCGCGAGCTGGAACTCGATTACGCCTGTCTGGCGCTGGTGGTGAACCCGGCGGCGGGCAAGTCGACGGCGGTGATCACCATGGCCGAGATCGAGCAGGCGTTGCATGACGGCATGGGCAAGGTGAAATCGACGCTGGCGCGGGTGCTCAAGGGCTGATCAGTCGATACACCGAGTCGACTCCTTCGCGAGCAAGCCCGCTCCCACATTCGAATTGTGTTTAGCTTCAACAGTGGAGGCAACACAAAACGACTGTGGGAGCGGGCTTGCCCGCGAAGAGGCCGGTTCAGGCGCCGCAGATTTCAGCGTTTTTCGAGGTTTTCCGGCAGCGGCGCAAACAGCGCCTCGATATCATCGCTCTGCAGTTTCCAGTCCCCGGCCTTGCGCCCATCCAATACGCCGGCCGCGAGGTCGGATTTTTCCTTTTGCAGGTGCTGAATCTTTTCTTCCACCGTGCCGCGCGCAATCAGTTTGTAGACGAACACCGGCTTCTCCTGGCCGATACGATACGCGCGGTCGGTCGCCTGGTTTTCCGTCGCCGGGTTCCACCACGGGTCGTAATGAATCACCGTGTCCGCTTCGGTCAGGTTCAGGCCAACGCCACCGGCCTTCAGGCTGATCAGAAAAATCTGACGCTTGCCGCTCTGGAATTCCTTCACCGGTGTGCGGCGGTCGCGGGTCTGGCCGGTCAACAGAGCGTAGGCCACGCCGCGCTTGTTCAGTTCGTCTTCGATCAGTGACAGCATTGAAGTGAACTGCGAGAACAGCAGGATCCGCCGACCTTCCTCGAACAATTCCTCGAGCATTTCCATCAGGCTATCGAGCTTGCCTGACGTGCTGCCACGGCTTGGCAGGGTCGCCTCGTTCACCAGGCGCAAATCGCAGCACACCTGTCGCAACTTGAGCAGGGCTTCAAGAATGATGATCTGGCTGCGGGCCACGCCTTTGCGGGTGATCTCGTCGCGGACTTTCTTGTCCATGGCCAGGCGCATGGTTTCGTACACGTCGCGCTGGGCCTCATTGAGTTCGACCCAGTGGATGATCTCGGTTTTCGGCGGCAACTCGGTGGCAACCTGTTCCTTGGTGCGGCGCAGCAGGAAAGGTTTGATCCGGCCGTTGAGGTGCTGGAGCCTGACCTCGCTGGTGCGTTTTTCAATCGGCACGCGGTAATCGCGGTTGAAGCTTTTGACGTCGCCCAGCCAGCCGGGCAACAGGAAGTGAAACAGCGACCAGAGTTCACCGAGATGGTTTTCCAGCGGCGTGCCACTCAGGCACAGGCGCTGCCGGGCATTGAGCTCGCGGGCAGCCTGGGCGGCCTTGCTGGTCGGGTTCTTGATGTATTGCGCTTCGTCCAGCACCAGTATGTGCAAGGGCTGCGCCGCCAGGCGTTCGACATCCTTGGGCAGCAGCGCATAGGTGGTCAGGATCAGATCGTAGTCGGCCAGCTTGTCGAAGTGTTTTTTGCGGCTGGCACCGTACAGCGCCAGTACCTTGAGCTGCGGCGTAAAGTGCGCCGCTTCGTCGAGCCAGTTGGGGATCAGGCTGGTCGGCATCACCACCATGCACGGCCGATCGAGACGACCGGCGTTTTTCTCGCTCAGGACGTGCGCCAGTGTCTGCAGGGTTTTGCCCAGGCCCATGTCATCCGCAAGGATTCCACCCACTTCCAGTTGCCGCAGCGATTGCATCCAGCTCAAGCCCTCAAGCTGATACGGACGCAGCGTCGCATTCAGGCCGTCCGGTGCGACGGCCGTGTGGTCCTTGATGTCGCGCAGGCGCTGGGCAAAGGTGCGGATCTGTTCGCCACCCTCCCAGAGCAGTGGCATGTCTTCCAGCGGGTTCAGGCGTGTGGCATCGGCCTTGCTCAGGCGCAGCGTGGTGTCGCCGGGCTCCTGCAGGTAGAACTCGCCGAGGGTGGCCAGCACCGGTTTCAAGCGGCCGAAGGGCAGGGCGACTTGCAACGGGCCGTGCCCGGAGTTCGGGCGATTGGGGATGTTGACTAGGATCAGTTCGTCGTCGCGACGTCGGGCAAGGCGTTCCGGGTTGAGGATTTCGGTGTGGGAGCGCATCAGGTTGAGCAGGATCGGCAACAGGCTCAGACGTTCGCCGTTGACGATGATCCCCAGTTCCAGGTCGAACCAGTCTCGCTCCGGAGCCTGTTCGACCGTGGCGTACCAGTCGTCTACCGCTGTCAGGTCGAAACCGAAGTCCTCGTCGATCTGCAATTCCCAGCCCTGGGTGCGCAACTTCGGCAGTTCATTGAGGGTAAAGGTCAGCCAGGCGCTGTCATTGACCATCTCGAACAGCTCGCCGGCACTTTCCGGCAGGGCCTTGCTTTGCCGGGTGGCTATTTTGAAGCCGAGGATTCGCAGTTGCTCTCGGTAGGACTGTTCCACTTCCGGGTGGCGTTTTATCCGCAGCGTCTGGGTTTCCTGACGAATCAGGATGTCGGTGTTTTTCTGTCCGGAAACGTACTCGTCCAGGTAACTGAAAGACAGCGCCGCGCGATGCTGGATGTAACGCTGCATTCGACCGTTGCGCGGTTCGAACGCGCTGAACTCGATGCTGGCCAGCCACAGGCGCGGAACGGGCTGCACATTGTCCACCAGCACTTGCGGCGGTGCTTTCGGACTGCGGTTTTCCAGGACTGCCTGGAGTTTTTCCAGGAGTTCGGCATCTTTGGCGGCAGCGGGGTAGTCGAGGGTTTCCTGCACTTGCAGGAGCACCGCCGCGCAATGTTTGCAGTTGCTGTGGACCGGGCAGGAGCAGGTGGCGTCGACCATCAGCAGAGTGCCCTTGGCTGACTCGCGCAGGCGAATGGTCTGACGGTAAACGTTACCGCCCGAGCCTTCACACGCGGCGACGATGGTTGCGTCGCCGGCTTCGACGATCCTGACACGATTCTCTAGCGCGTAGCGGCGGCCACGCTCCAGGCTCTGTTCCTTGAATCGGCTGACCCAGGATGGTGCCAGGGGTTTGCTCAGGGTCGCGGACATTGGGAATCAGTCCGGAATTTCTTCGGGAGCTGCTCGGGGGGCGGGGGCGGTCAGCGAGGTGATCTTGATCAGCAGGCCGAGGTGGCCGTTGTCGAGGAAGTTCAATTGGCCGTTTTTGGTGTGGCTTTCCTGTTTCAAGCGCTCGCTGGCGGTCACCATGCCATTGGCATCGATCTGGTTGACCCAGAAATCGGCGTCGACGTCGGTAAAGCGCCCCAGTTTCATGTTCAGTGTGCCCTCGATCGGGTACTGACCAAACTGTTCCTTGCCGTCGCTGATCGCCACTTTGCTGGCCGTTTCGCCGAGGGGCTGTTGCCAGGCCTTGTGCAGCAACACCGTGTAGTCGGCGCTGCTGGTGAGTTTTTCCACCTCGCCATTGAGGCTTGGCGTGCGCAGGCTGTCGGGGCTGACCGGTTGGGCGCCAGCGGCCCAGTCTTCCGGCGCGGCGCGACTGACAATTGCCGGCACGGTGTTTTGACGGACCAGAATCATTTCGACCTGATACAGGTCATCGGCATATGCCGTGGGTGCGACCAGCGCTGGCATCAACAGGGTCAACAGGGTCAGTGAGCGAAACAGGCGCATGCGGCGTCCTTCAAGCAGTTTTCGGAACGAGGCGCTCGAACAGCGCCTCTACAGTATTAAAGCGCTCTTCCGGGCGCTCCATCGGAACCATGAACTTGAACATCGTGGCACCTTCGAATTTGTAGCGTTTTGGCTGGCTCTGGATCAGTTTGATCAGGGTCAGCGGGTCGACCGGCGTCTGTGCGGCGAACTCGACGCGACCACCTTGGGGGCCGCCATCGACTTTCTTGATGCCCAGTTGCTCGGCCTGCAATTTCAATGCAGTGATGCGGATCAGGTTCTTGGTCGGTTCCGGCAACAGGCCGAAACGGTCGATCATCTCCACCTGCAAATCCTTGAGGCCGTCCTCGTCGGTGGCCGAGGCAATGCGCTTGTAGAGAATCAGGCGAGCGTGGACATCCGGCAGGTAGTCTTCCGGGATCAACGCCGGTACCCGCAAGTTGACTTCCGGACCGCCGCCAAGCGGTTGATCGAGGTTTGGCTGCTCGCCCTTGCGGATCGACTTCACCGCGCGCTCGAGCATTTCCATGTACAGCGTGAAGCCGACGGCCTGGATCTGCCCGCTCTGGCCGTCGCCGAGCAGTTCGCCGGCGCCACGGATTTCCAGGTCGTTGGTGGCAAGCACGAAGCCCGCGCCGAGGTCCTGGGTGTTGGCAATCGCTTCCAGGCGCTTTTCCGCGTCCGGGGTGATTTGCTGGCGTGGCGGCGTCAGCAGGTAGGCGTACGCCTGGTGGTGGCTGCGTCCGACCCGACCGCGCAACTGGTGCAACTGTGCCAGGCCGAACTTGTCGGCACGCTCGATGATAATGGTGTTGGCGCTCGGTACGTCGATGCCGGTCTCGATGATGGTCGAGGCAATCAGCACGTTGAAGCGCTTGTGGTAGAAGTCGCTCATCACCTGTTCGAGTTCACGTTCGCGCATCTGCCCGTGGCCGATGCCGATCCGTGCTTCCGGCACCAGTTCGGCCAGATCGGCAGCGCATTTCTCGATGGTCTTCACGTCGTTGTGCAGGTAGTAGACCTGGCCACCACGCAGCAACTCACGCAGCAAGGCCTCTTTGACCGTGCTCTTGTTCTGCTCCATGACGAAGGTGCGTACCGACAGGCGACGGGCCGGCGGCGTGGCGATGATCGACAGGTCGCGCATGCCCGACACCGCCATGTTCAGCGTGCGCGGAATCGGCGTGGCGGTCAGGGTCAGGATGTCGACTTCGCTGCGCAGGGCCTTGAGCTGTTCTTTCTGACGGACACCGAAACGGTGCTCTTCGTCGATGATCACCAGCCCGAGGTTTTTGATCTTCACGTCGTCCTGCAGCAGCTTGTGCGTGCCGATGACGATGTCGATCTTGCCTTCGGCCAGGTCCGCGACCGCCGCATTCACTTCCTTGGCCGACTTGAAGCGGCTCATCACTTCCACGCTCACCGGCCAGTCGGCAAAGCGGTCGCGGAAACTGTTGTAGTGCTGCTGGGCGAGCAGGGTGGTCGGCACCAGAATCGCCACCTGGCGACCGCCGTGCACCGCAATGAACGCGGCGCGCATTGCCACTTCGGTCTTGCCGAAGCCGACGTCGCCGCACACCAGGCGATCCATCGGCTTGGGCGCAAGCATGTCTTCGCGCACCGCTTCGATGGTGGTTTGCTGGTCCGGGGTTTCTTCGAACGGGAAACCGGCGCTGA
This sequence comes from Pseudomonas sp. BF-B-30, assembly GCF_019956305.1. Taxonomy (NCBI): domain Bacteria; kingdom Pseudomonadati; phylum Pseudomonadota; class Gammaproteobacteria; order Pseudomonadales; family Pseudomonadaceae; genus Pseudomonas; species Pseudomonas sp. BF-B-30. Next base: position 25,015 of record NZ_JAHBDG010000029.1, read on the forward strand.
AGGTGGCGTAGTCGGCCTTCGGATCGGCGAAAGCGTAGCCTTCGCGGGCAGCGCGACGTGCATAGATGTCGAGCAACTCGGCGGCCACGTCACGCACCTGTTCGGCGGCTTTGCGCTTGGCTTTCTGCCAGGTCTCGGAGCCCAGGCGATGCAGCGGGGCCAGGGCATCGTCGCTGCCGGTGTAGCGGGCGATCAGGTGCAGGTTGGCCACCGGCACATAAAGCTTGGCGCCTTCGGCGTATTCCAGGGCGAGGAATTCAGCGGTCTGGCTGTCGATTTCCAGGGTCGCCAGGCCCAGGTAGCGGCCGACACCGTGGTCGATGTGCACCACCGGCGCACCCTCGCGCAGCTCGGTGAGGTTCTTGATGACGGCATCGTTGTTGGCATCGGCGCGTTTTTCGCGGCGACGGCGCTGCATCACGCGCTGACCGAACAGTGGGCTTTCGGCGACAAGGGCCAGGGCCGGGTCATCGAGCAGCAAGCCTTCGTCGAGCGGGGCGATGGTGATCGCCAGGCGTTCCTTGCCAGCGACAAAGTCCGGCCAGCTGTCGACGGTTTTCGGTCGCAGCTTCAGGCGTTCCAACAGCTCCAGCAACACTTCGCGGCGGCCTGCCGATTCGGCGGTAAACAGCACGCGACCGGGGAACTGGTCGAGGAAGCCGGCCAGTGCCGCCATTGGCTGAGTGGCCTTGGCTTCGATCGCCAGGTTGGGCAACTCGCGAGCCGGGAAGCGCTCGCGACCGCCACCGCTTTCTACATCCTGCTGACTGGCCACCACGCGCGGCCAGTTCTTCAGGCGCGCGAAGCAGTCTTCCACCGGCAGGAACAGTTCGGCGGGTGGTAATAAAGGGCGGGACGGGTCGACGCGGCGTTCTTCATAGCGATTGCGCACATCGTTCCAGAAGTTTTCCGCGGCTTGCTCGATGCCGGGCAGGGAAAACACTTGCGTGTCCTGGGGCAAATAATCGAACAGCGTCGAGGTTTCTTCGAAGAACAGCGGCAGGTAGTACTCGATGCCGGCCGGGGTAATCCCGCTGCTCAAGTCCTGGAAGATCGGGCAACGGCGGAAGTCGACGTCAAAACGCTCGCGGAACCGCGCCTTGAAACGGGTGACCGCTTCTTTCTGCAGCGGAAACTCCCTGGCCGGCAACAGCTTGACCGAGTCGACTTTGTCGATCGAACGCTGGTTCTCCGGGTCGAAGGTGCGCAGGGTTTCGATTTCGTCGTCGAACAGATCGATGCGATACGGCAGCTTGCTGCCCATCGGGAACAGGTCGATCAGCGAACCGCGAACGGTGAACTCGCCGTGTTCATACACCGTATCGACGTAGCGATACCCCGTGGCTTCGAGCCGGGTGCGCATTTGCTCGACGTCGAGCTTCTGGCCGATATCCAGCACCAGGCTGCTGCCGAGCAGGAATTTGGTCGGCGCGAGGCGATGCAGGGCGGTCGTGATCGGCACCACCAGCACGCCATGGCTCAGTTCCGGCAACCGGTACAGGCTGGCGATGCGCTGGGAAATGATGTCCTGGTGCGGCGAGAACAGGTCGTAGGGCAGGGTTTCCCAGTCGGGAAAGTGCAGTACGGGCAAATCCGGGGCGAAGAAAGCCAGCTCCTGTTCCAGCCGTTCGGCACTTTGGCTGTCGGCGGTCAGCAGCAGGGTAAAGCGCTTGGCAGCGCTGGCGGCCTCGGCGATGGCCAGGCTCAGGGCGGCACCGGGCAGGTTGCCCCAGTGCTGTTTACCTGCCGCGGCAGGGAGAAGCGGTAGACGCAGAACGGGCACGGAAGGTTGAGCTCCAAGCGTTGCGACAAAGTCGGTAATTGTAGCGGTCTACGATGCCGCCTGTCAGTTGCTGACTGTGTCTAAAGCACGGGTTTGGCGAAATGTAGTGGTAAAGACAAAATTCTGCGCTTTTTTACCTAAAATTAATGAATATGTAGTGGCAAAAACAACGAGTGTTACGGAGGGTTACGGATAAGGAGGCTTTGGCTCCAAAAAATTGACTGCGCTGAAAGCCCCGGTTTTATTGGGCTGGAGCGAGGCGTAATTTTTTTGAACGACGATTTGTTACGTAAAGCGCGACGGGCGCGCATTGCTACCGCTGTCACTCGGCGGCATAATGTAGCCCCTTTTTTCTGCCCCTACATGTGGAAGGTTCCCGTGACTCAGAAGCCCGACCAGTGTCTTGGTGAATGGATCGACCGTGAAGCACTCGCAGAAGCGATGATTCCGCTTATCGGTCAGCTCTACCGCAATAACAACGTGGTGAGCTCGATCTATGGCCGCAGCCTGATCAACCGCTCGGTGATTTCGATCCTCAAAGCGCACCGCTTTGCCCGTCATCGCCAGACCGACGAAACCGAACTCTCCGTCCACGAAACATTCCCGCTGCTCAAGGCGATGAGCGAGCTCAAGCTCGGTGCCGCTTCGGTAGACCTGGGCAAGCTGGCGGCCAAATACAAGGCCGAAGGCAATGGCCGTAGTGCCGAGCAGTTCGTCCGTGAAGAGATGGCCGACGTGGTTGGCCAGCAGAACGCTTCCGCCCGCAAAGGCACCGACGTTGTCCTGTACGGCTTCGGTCGTATCGGCCGTCTGCTGGCGCGCATCCTGATCGAGAAAACCGGTGGCGGCGACGGCCTGCGTCTGCGCGCCATCGTGGTCCGCAAGGGCGCCGAGAACGACCTGGTCAAACGTGCCAGCCTGCTGCGTCGCGACTCGGTTCATGGCCCGTTCGATGGCACCATCACCATTGATGAAGCCAACAACACCATCACCGCCAACGGCAACCTGATCCAGGTTATCTACGCCAAGAGCCCGGCCGAAGTCGACTACACCCAGTACGGCATCGAAAACGCTCTGATCGTCGACAACACCGGTGTATGGCGTGACGCCGATGGCCTGGGCCAGCACCTGGCTTGCCCGGGCGCTGCCCGCGTAATCCTCACCGCACCTGGCAAGGGCGCGCTGAAGAACATCGTGCACGGCATCAACCACGGCGAAATCACCCCTGACGACAAGATCATCTCGGCCGCTTCGTGCACCACCAACGCCATCGTGCCGGTGCTCAAAGCTGTGAATGACAAGTACGGCATCGTCAACGGTCACGTCGAAACCGTTCACTCGTTCACCAACGACCAGAACCTGATCGACAACTTCCACAAGGGCAGCCGTCGTGGCCGCGCCGCGCCGCTGAACATGGTAATCACCGAGACCGGTGCCGCCACTGCAGCCGCCAAGGCTCTGCCAGTGTTGAAGGGTAAGCTGACCGGTAACGCGATTCGCGTTCCTACGCCGAACGTGTCGATGGCTATCCTGAACCTGAACCTGGAAAAGGCCACCACTCGCGAAGAGATCAACGAGTACCTGCGCCAGATGGCCATGCACTCGGATCTGCACAAGCAGATCGACTACGTCAGCTCCCAGGAAGTGGTTTCCACCGACTTCGTTGGCTCGCGCCACGCAGGCGTAGTGGACGCTGAAGCGACCATCACCCAGGATAACCGCGTTGTTCTGTACGTCTGGTACGACAACGAGTTCGGTTACAGCTGCCAGGTGGTTCGCGTGATGGAAGACATGGCCGGTGTAAACCCGCCAGCATTCCCGCGCTAAGCCTTAGCTGCACATGAAAACGCCCCGGCCTTGGTCGGGGCGTTTTTGTTTGTGCTGCTTTTGTCTATTGGGGGATGTGTTGTTCGCACTGGCCTCATCGCGAGCAAGCTCGCTCCCACAGGGTGTGGTGGTGTTTGCACGGTAGTGATCACGCCAGCTATCCAATGTGGGAGCGAGCTTGCTCGCGATAGCGGTCTGAGAGAGATATCAATGCTGAATGTGATGACCTCTTCGCGAGCAAGCCCGCTCCCACGGTTCTATCGCATAATGGCTGGCCCTGGCGATGTGTCAGGGGATGCATTGGGGAGCTCGGGAATTGTTGATCAGGTGGCAGGGGGTGGCACTTTTGCTGCTCGGCGCACTATCAGGCTGCGGCAACGGCGACACTCTGGAGAGCTTCGGCGGCCCGACCATGGGCAGCACTTATTCGATCAAGTATGTGCGCCATGCCGACCTTCCGGCGCCGGACGAAGTCCGTGTCCAGGTCGAGCAGATCCTCGCTGACATTGACCGGCAAATGTCGACCTACCGCAGCGACTCGGACATCGAGCGCTTCAATGCGTTACCGGCCAACGGCTGTCATGCAATGCCGGCGTCGATCCTCGAACTGGTCCGCGTGGGCGAGCAGCTGTCGGTGCAAAGCGACGGTTCCTACGATCTGACGGTGGAGCCGTTGCTGAACCTCTGGGGATTTGGCCCGCAGGCCCGCGGGGAAAAAGTCCCGACCGCCGAAGCGCTTGCCGAAGCCCGCAAGCGCGTCGGCCATGAACACTTGCGCATCGATGGTGACCGGTTGTGCAAGGACGCCGCCGTCGAGGTTGACTTCAACAGCATCGCCGCCGGTTATGCGGTGGACACGATTGCCGCAAGACTCGAGGCGATGGGCATCCATGACTACCTCGCCGAGGCCACGGGTGAGCTCAAGGCGTCCGGCAGGAAGGCTGACGGCTCGCCGTGGCGCATTGCCCTGGAAGAGCCGCGGGATGATCGGCAGGTGGCGGAACGGGTCATTGTCGTCGACGGCTATGGCCTGTCCACTTCCGGCGACTACCGGAATTATTTCGAGCAGGACGGACAGCGTTTTTCCCACACCTTTGATGCCCGCACCGGTGCGCCGGTCTCACACACCCTGGCGTCCGTCACAGTGATTCATCCTTCGGCGCTGATGGCCGATGGCTTATCGACGCTGTTGCTGATTCTCGGCCCGGAGCGCGGTTGGGACTACGCAGAAAAACACGATATCGGCGCATTTTTTGTGATTCGTGCCGATACAGGTTTCGTCACACGCAGCAGTCCCGCTTTTGAACGCATCAGTGGCGAAAAAAACCGAATGATTTCGGCGATTTGAGCATTGAAAACTGGCGTTGTAGCGCAGGCAAAAGTAGCCTACGACGCGACCAAGGGTTAATGTGCGCGGCGTTGACGCTTCTATAGACTGTGTCCGGGTTCTGCACTGGCCCCAAATTGTTCCTTCATGCCACGCATTGGCGTGATTTAGCCGCAGGTGCCGAGGGTACCGCGGCCTGTTCTGAGGAGTACGCATGGCTGTCTACAACTACGACGTGGTGGTGTTGGGTTCCGGCCCGGCAGGGGAAGGCGCGGCAATGAACGCCGCCAAGGCAGGGCGCAAGGTGGCGATGGTCGATAGCCGTCGCCAGGTCGGCGGCAACTGCACTCACTTGGGCACCATCCCGTCCAAGGCACTGCGTCACTCGGTGCGGCAGATCATGCAATTCAACACCAACCCGATGTTCCGGGCCATTGGTGAGCCGCGCTGGTTCTCGTTCCCGGACGTGTTGAAAAGCGCCGAGAAAGTCATCTCCAAGCAAGTCGCTTCGCGTACCGGCTACTACGCCCGTAACCGCGTCGACGTGTTCTTCGGCACCGGCAGCTTCGCCGACGAGCAAACCATCGAAGTGGTCTGCGCCAACGGCGTGGTCGAGAAACTGGTGGCCAAGCACATCATCATCGCCACCGGTTCGCGTCCTTATCGCCCGGCGGACATCGATTTCCACCACCCGCGTATCTACGATAGCGACACCATCCTCAGCCTCGGCCACACCCCGCGTAAACTCATCGTTTACGGCGCCGGCGTGATCGGTTGCGAATACGCCTCGATCTTCAGCGGTCTGGGTGTATTGGTTGAATTGGTGGACAACCGTGGGCAACTGCTGAGCTTCCTCGACTCGGAAATTTCCCAGGCCCTGAGTTATCACTTCAGCAACAACAACATCACGGTTCGCCACAACGAAGACTACGACCGCGTCGAAGGCGTGGACAACGGCGTGATCCTGCACCTCAAGTCCGGCAAGAAGATCAAGGCCGACGCCTTGCTCTGGTGTAACGGTCGTACCGGCAACACCGATCAGTTGGGTCTGGAAAACATCGGCGTGAAGGTCAACAGCCGTGGCCAGATCGAAGTCGACGAGGCATACCGCACCTGCGTGCCGAACATCTACGGCGCCGGCGACGTGATCGGCTGGCCAAGCCTGGCCAGTGCCGCCCACGACCAGGGTCGCTCGGCCGCCGGCAGCATCGTCGATAACGGTAGCTGGCGCTTTGTGAATGACGTGCCGACCGGCATCTACACCATTCCGGAGATCAGTTCGATCGGCAAGAACGAGCAGGAACTGACCCAGGCCAAGGTGCCGTACGAAGTGGGCAAGGCCTTCTTCAAGAGCATGGCGCGGGCGCAGATCGCCGGCGAGCCGCAAGGCATGCTGAAGATCCTGTTCCACCGTGAAACCCTGGAAGTGCTGGGTGTTCACTGCTTCGGTTATCAGGCGTCGGAGATCGTGCACATCGGTCAGGCGATCATGAACCAGCCGGGCGAACTCAACACGTTGAAGTACTTCGTCAACACCACGTTCAACTACCCGACCATGGCCGAAGCCTATCGGGTAGCCGCGTACGACGGCCTCAACCGGCTTTTTTGACGGGCTCCGGCCGGTGGCCTGAGCCGGCCGGGGAGACCGATTTCAGCAATTCTCGAGCGTGGCGGTGGCCAAACCGGGAAAGTCTGTAATCAGGCTGTCAACGCCGAAGTCGGCGAGTCTGCGCATCAGCGCGGGCTCGTTGACGGTCCATACCGACACATGCAGCCCCTGACGCTGCGCCCTTTGCAGGCGTTCCGGCGTGCACAGGGTCCAGTTCAGCGCCAGAATCTCACAGCCATAGCTGGCGGCGACCTTCAGTGGGTCAAGCCAGGCATACTCGGCCACCAGCCCGCGGGATACGTCCGGCACCAACTCCAGCGCAGCCTTGAGCACTTCACGGGAACTCGAGGTGATGGTCACCTTGTCCATCAGGCCATGACGCTGCACCATTTCGCGAATCGCCAGCACGGTGGTCGCGGCACGCATCCGTGATGCGCTTTTGACTTCCAGCTGCCAGTGATCGAAGTCGCATTTCTCGAACAGTTCTTCCAGCGTCGGAATCGGGCAAGGCTTGATCCAGCCCGGTCCACCCTTGCGTGCGTCATAGGTCACAAGCTCGGCCGCCGTGTGTTCGACGACCTTGCCGCGACGGTCGGTGGTGCGCTTGAGGGTCGGGTCGTGGATGACCATCAGCTCGCCGTCCATGGACAGGTGCAGGTCCAGTTCGCAGCGACGCACGCCGTGCTTGAGACATTCCTGAAAGCTGGTCAGGGTGTTTTCCGGTGCTTCGCCCTTGGCGCCGCGATGGCCGTAGATGAGGGTCACGGTTCTTCCTTAATTTAATTGCCTGATTCGAGTTGGTCGCGGGCCAGGCGTCGTTCCTGGGCCTGCTTTTGCAAGATGTGGCGGGCCAGCAGTTGGCGTTGGGCGTCGGTCAGGTGTTCGAACTCGGTGCCGACGTCATAGCCGTCGCCCTTGCGGTCGCAATGGGTGACGCGGGCGCGCAGCAGCAGGCCCAGGGCCTGCGGCATCAATACCAGTTTGACCGACAGGCGTGCGCCGGCGGCAATGGGCGATGGATGCTGAAAGTCGATGCCGCCTTCGGAGATGATCACTGGCTGCGGTTCGCCGATCTGCCCGAGTACGGTGATGGCGATCACCTGGCTCAGCAAGTCGATGCGTTTGTTCTGGGATTTGAGGAACGCCGCGAGGTTCCGGTCGCGTTCGCTGATCTGGCGTAACAGGTGTTGCGACTCGAATTCACTCAGGTGCAGTTCGCTGAGCAAGTTGAAGAGTGGAGAAGCATCCTGCAACACTTCCTGGCCTGTGGCTTCAGTAGCGGACAGGGGCCGAATTTCCAGTGCGATCGTATCCTCGATACGGTAGTATTCGCGGCGATCTTCTTCATCTAATGTCGACATGGCGAACCCATGGTAGCGGCGGTGGTCTGAGTGTAAAGCTGGTTATCGACCCCCGCCACAAGGACGTTCCTTTTCCCTCCGAACAAGCCCCGACATGTTCAGACCTCTCTTCGTATTTATCGGCACGCGTTACACCCGTGCAAAGCGTCGCAATCATTTTGTGTCATTCATTTCCCTGACTTCGATGATCGGGCTCGCCCTTGGCGTGGTCGTGATGATCGTGGTGCTGTCGGTGATGAACGGCTTCGATCATGAGATGCGCACCCGCGTGCTGGGCATGGTGCCCCACGCGACCATCGAGTCCGGTGAGGCGATCAGCGATTGGCAAGGCCTGGCCGCGAAGGTCAAGCAGAACCCGCAGGTGACGGCCGTGGCGCCGTTTACGCAAATGCAGGGTTTGCTGACCAATAACGGCAAGGTCTCGAAAGTCCTGCTCAATGCCATCGACCCGGCGCAAGAGCGCCAAGTGTCGATCATCGATCAATTCATGACCCAGGGAAAACTCGACGACCTGGTGCCGGGGGAGTTCGGCATCGTCATCGGCGACAAGGCTGCGGCCAAGCTCGGTGCGGCCATCGGTGACAAGCTGACCTTCGTCGCGCCCGAAGTCACGGTGACCCCGGCCGGGATGTTCCCGCGCATGAAGCGCTTTACCGTGGTCGGCATCTTCCATGTCGGCGCCGGTGAGCTCGATGGCTATCTTGGCGTCACCAACCTGCAGGACCTGGCCCGGCTGCACCGCTGGAAACCGGATCAGGTCCAGGGCCTGCGCCTGAAGTTCGACGATCTGTTCCAGGCGCCGCGCACCGCGTGGAGCATCGCCCGCGACCTCGGCGAAGACCGCTACTACGCCCGCGACTGGACCCGCACCCACGGCAACCTGTACCAGGCGATCCGCATGGAAAAAGCCATGATCGGCCTTTTGCTGCTGCTGATCGTTGCCGTCGCTGCGTTCAACATCATTTCCACGCTGGTGATGGTGGTGAATGACAAGAAGGGCGACATCGCGATCCTGCGCACGCTGGGCGCCACACCAGGCACGATCATGCGCACGTTCATGGTGCAAGGCACCGTCATTGGCGTAGTCGGTACCGCGATCGGCGCGGTGGTCGGGATCTTCGCGGCGCTGAACGTCAGCGCCGCGATCTCGGCCCTCGAAGGCCTGATCGGGCACAAGTTCCTCAACGCCGACGTGTACTTCATCGATTACCTGCCGTCGCAGGTGCAGAGCCAGGACGTCGTGATGGTCTGCTCCGCGGCGTTGGTCCTGAGTTTCCTCGCCACCCTGTATCCAGCCTGGCGTGCCGCGCGCACCCAGCCTGCGGAGGCGCTACGTTATGAGTGAGTCGGGCATGAGTGATAAAGCAATCTTGAGCTGCCGCAGCCTGGGCAAATCCTACGAGGAAGGCCCGGAATCGGTGGAAGTGTTGGCCGGTCTGCAACTGGAGTTGCACCCGGGCGAGCGTGTGGCGATTGTCGGCAAGTCGGGCTCGGGCAAAAGTACCTTGCTCAACCTGCTGGGCGGCCTCGATACACCGACCAAGGGCAGCGTCTGGCTCGACGGTGAAGAACTGTCGGCGCTGAGCGAGAAGAAGCGCGGCCTGCTGCGTAATCGCGCCCTCGGCTTCGTGTACCAGTTCCACCACCTGCTGCCGGAATTCACCGCCCTGGAAAACGTCTGCATGCCGCTGCTGATCGGCAAGACCGCGATCCCCGAAGCGCGTCAGCGTGCCACGGCGTTGCTGGAGCGGGTAGGGCTGGGGCATCGCCTGGAGCACAAGCCGGCCGAACTGTCCGGTGGTGAGCGTCAGCGTGTGGCCATCGCTCGCGCCCTGGTGAACAATCCAGGCCTGGTGATGCTCGACGAGCCGACCGGCAACCTCGATTCCCACACCGCCCAGGGGATCCAGGACTTGATGCTGGAGCTCAGCACCTCGATGCGCACGGCGTTCCTGGTGGTGACCCACGACATGAACCTCGCCCGCCAGATGGACCGCGTCCTGCACTTGCAGGAAGGTTGCCTGACTCCCATCTAACGGATTGAAACCCGACGCGACCGAAAGGTGCGTCGGGTCTTTTATTTTTATACGGTGCCCCAGCGAATGTTCAGACCGTTATCGATCTTTATCGGCACGCGCTATACCCGCGCCAAGCGCCGCAATCGCTTTGTTTCCTTCATCTCGATGACCTCGATGATCGGCCTCGCCCTCGGCGTGCTGGCGATGATCGTGGTGCTGTCGGTGATGAACGGCTTCCAGCGCGAAATGAGCTCGCGCATCCTTGGCATGGTGCCGCACGCCACCATCGTCGGCGTGAACCCGATTGACGACTGGAAGCCCGTGGCGGCGGCCGCGATGAAAAACCCGGAAGTGACGGCGGCGGTGCCGTTCACCGAGATGGAGGGCATGCTGTCCTACAAGGGCACGATGCAGCCGATCCAGGTCAGCGGTGTCGACCCGGCGCTGGAAGGCCAGGTGTCGATCGTCGCCAAGCACATCGTTCAGGGGAGCCTGGAAGCCCTGAAGCCGGGCGAATTCGGCGTGGTGATCGGGCAGATCACGGCGCGCCGCTTCCGCTTGAACGTGGGCGACAAGATCACCTTGATCGTGCCTGAGGTCAGCAATGCGCCGGGCGGCATTACTCCGCGCATGCAGCGGCTGAATGTGGTCGGCGTGTTCAAGGTCGGTGCGGAACTGGACGGCACCATGGCGCTGATCCACATGGCCGATGCCGCGCAGATGCAGCGCTGGGAGCCGAATCAGGTGCAGAGCGTGCGCCTGGCGGTGAAGGACTTGTATGCCGCGCCGCAAGTGTCGAACGACATCGCCACGGGGCTGGGCGCCGCCTACAAGGCTGACGACTGGACCCACACCCAGGGCAGCCTGTTCAGCGCGATGAAGATGGAAAAAACCATGATCGGCCTGCTGTTGCTGATGATCGTCGCGGTGGCGGCGTTCAACATCATCGCGACCCTGATCATGGTGGTGAACGACAAGGGAGCGGACATCGCGATCCTGCGCACCATCGGCGCCACGCCACGGCAGATCATGGCGATCTTCGTGGTGCAGGGCACGGTGATCGGCATCGTCGGCACCTTGATTGGCGGTGTATTGGGCGTGATTGCCGCACTGAACGTCAGCCAGATCGTAGGCTGGATCGAGCGGGTCAGCGGGCAGCACATCTTCAGTTCCGACGTGTACTTCGTCAGTAACCTGCCGTCTGAGCTGCAAGGCGCGGATGTGGCGCTGATCTGCACGGCGGGGTTTGTCATGAGCTTCCTGGCCACGGTTTACCCGGCCTGGCGTGCGGCGAAGATCGAGCCGGCTCATGCGTTGCGCTATTCGTAAGCCGTTACACCGCCTTCGCGAGCAAGCCCGCTCCCACAGGGATCTGCGTCGTACACAGATGATGTGAACGCCACAAAACACTGTGGGAGCGGGCTTGCTCGCGAAGGGGCCGGAGCTGCTGGCCTCAATCCCCCCTTGGCAACTCGATCACAAACCGCGTCCACCCATTCTCCGATTCGCAACGAATCTGCCCGCCATGGGCACGGATGATCGATTGGGTGATCGCCAGTCCCAGCCCCGCATGTTCGCTACTGCCTTCACGACGCGCAGGATCGGCCCGGTAAAACCGGTCAAACAGGCGCGGCAATAGATCTTTGGAAATCTGTTGGCCGGTGTTTTCAACGGTCAGGCGCAACTCTTTTGGCTGATCGACGATTCGCACCCGAACCTCGCCATCGACCGGTGTGAACCGCAGTGCGTTGTCCAGCAGGTTCGACAGTGCCCTGCGCAACATGCTGCGGTCACCTTCGAGGCGGGCATTGCCGTCACGACTCAGTTTTACCTGCGCGTCTTCCGCCAGCGGCGCAAAAAACTCCAGCAGCAGATCCGTTTCCTGTCCCAGTTCCAACGGTTCGCGCTTGGGGATTAACAGTCCATGGTCAGCCTTGGCCAGATAGAGCATGTCGTTGACCAGTTGCGCCATCCATTGCAGCTCTTCGAGGTTGCTGTGCAGGGCTTCGCGGTAGTCCTCGATGGGGCGAGGGCGGGTGAGGGTGACCTGGGTGTGGGTCAGCAGGTTCGACAATGGCGTGCGCAGTTCATGGGCAATGTCGGCGGAGAAGGCCGACAGGCGCTGAAACGAGTCGTCGAGGCGTCCGAGCATGGCGTTGAAGTTGTGGGCCATTTCCGCCAGTTCCGGCGGCATGTTTTCTTCAGGTAGCCGCGAGTTCAGCGATTGCGCGGAAACACCACTGGCCACCGCGCTGATCCGCCTTAACGGGCGCAAGCCGCTGCGTGCCGCCCAGGCGCCCAGCAGTGCGGTGGCCAGGGCTGACAGGCCGACGGTCAGCCAGATCAAATGCTGCATGCGTTGCAGAAAGTGCTGGTGATGGGTGATGTCCAACAGCAGGGTCAGTTTCGGTGACTCGGGTTTGTCCGCGAAAAGCGGCGCATTGAGGACGCGGTAATCTGTGCCTTCATGGCTCACCGTCGACAATCCGGACCGGTGCGGCAATACCTGGGGGATGTTGGTCGAACTGTCATACCAGCGCTGGCCGTCGCTGCCGGTGATTCGCAGGGACAGGTCAGCCTGCCGGCTCAACTCCTCGGCCAGTTTTACTTCGCTGTCACTCGACTGTAAGTCGTGCAGGGCCCGACGCAAGCCAATCAGCTTGCCGTCCAGCAGTTGCTGGTCGAGTTCAACGAAGTGCGCCTCGCTGGCGCGGCTGAACAGCACCCCGGCGAACAACGAGACCACGGCGGTGCATGCGGCAAACAGCAGCGCCAGGCGGCTGCTCAAGGAGAGACGGCGCATCAGGCGGGACGCTCTTCAAGGACGTAGCCCATGCCGCGTACGGTATGGATCAGCTTGTTGGGGAATTCATCGTCGATCTTCAGGCGCAGGCGACGGATCGCCACCTCGATGACATTGGTGTCGCTGTCGAAATTCATGTCCCAGACCTGGGACGCAATCAGCGACTTGGGCAGGACTTCGCCCTGGCGGCGCAGGAGCATTTCCAGCAGGGCGAATTCCTTGGCGGTCAGGTCGATACGCTGGCCGCTGCGTTCGACCCGGCGCCGGATCAGGTCCAGGCGCAGATCGGCCAGTTGCAGGCTGGTCTCCTGCGGCGTGGTGCTGCCGCGACGCAACAGGCTGCGGACCCGGGCCAGCAGTTCGGAGAAGGCAAACGGCTTGACCAGATAGTCATCGGCACCCAGTTCGAGGCCGTGAACCCTGTCCTCCACGGCGTCACGGGCGGTCAGAAAAAGTACCGGCGTGTCCAGGCCGGCGCTGCGCACTGCTTGGAGAATTTGCCAGCCATCACGACCCGGCAGCATTACATCAAGAATCAGCAGGGCATATTCGCCGCTGAGGGCCAATTGCTGGCCGGCGTTGCCGTCGGCCACCAGTTCCGTGTTGAACCCGGCCTCGGTCAGGCCCTGGCGCAGATAATGGCCGGTTTTCGGTTGGTCTTCGACGATCAGCAGTTTCATGGGCGACTCATGGCAAGTGGAACGAAGGCTTTATACCGTGGGCAGCATTCGCACAGGGCAACCTGACAAAGTTGTAATCTGGCTGTCAGGTTGCGGGCAGTGGCAGCAGTTTAGAGTTTTGCGCATGCTGAGCCTTAACTTGTTGGAGTATGACGATGTTTTTACGCAAATCCGTGGCGCAAATCCTGTGTTTGCTGGCGCTGAGTTCACCGGTGTGGGCAGACGCCGGACGTACCTACGATTTCGGTCAACCGGCCTCGGCGGCCAAGGCGACCCGCAGCATCGAGGTGGTGATGGGGGACATGTCCTTCACGCCGAAGTCCCTCGATATCAAGGCCGGGGAAACCGTGCGCTTCGTGCTGGTCAATAAAGGCCAGTTGCTGCATGAGTTCAACTTGGGGGATGCGGCGTTGCACGCCAGGCACCAGCAGGAAATGTTGCAGATGCAACAGAGCGGCATGCTGGCGCCAACCGGTATGAAGGCAATGGCCGGCATGGATCACAGCAAAATGAACCACGGCATGAAGCATGATGACCCCAACAGCGTGCTGGTGGAACCGGGCAAGACCGCCGAGCTGACCTGGACCTTCAGCAAGGCCACCAGCCTTGAGTTTGCCTGCAATATTCCCGGCCATTACCAGGCCGGCATGGTCGGCAAACTGACTGTCAGTCAGTAAGCACTCAAAGGCGGGAGCAAAGGCTGATAGAATCCGCTGATTCTTCAGTCAGGTTTCCGCCATGCATCCCGCAGCCGAACACTCGCCGCTGGGCAAGTCCAGCGAATACATCGCCACCTACACGCCGTCCTTGCTGTTCCCGATCCCGCGCACCACGAAGTGGGCGGAGCTGGGCCTGACGGCGCAAACCCTGCCGTACAAAGGCGTGGACTTCTGGAACTGCTTCGAGCTGTCCTGGCTGCTGCCGTCGGGCAAGCCGGTGGTGGCGATCGGTGAATTCAGCATTCCGGCGGATTCGCCGAACATCATCGAGTCGAAGTCGTTCAAGCTCTATCTCAACTCCCTGAACCAGACGCCGTTTGCCGATACCGCGAGCCTTGAGGCGACGCTGGCCAAGGACTTGTCGGCGGCTGCCGGCAAGCCGGTGGGTGTGCGCATTCGCAGTCTCAAGGAGGTCGAGAGCGAAGGCGTCGTGGCCTTGCCGGGCGTGTGCATCGATGAATTGGATATCAGCGTCAGCAACTACGAGCATCCACGGCCGGAACTGCTGCGTTGCGATGATTCGCGCATTGTCGAGGAGAGCGTGCACAGTCATTTGCTCAAGTCCAACTGTCCGGTCACCAGCCAGCCGGACTGGGGCAGCGTCGCGGTGGAGTACCGTGGCGCGGCGCTGGATCATGCGAGCCTGCTCGAGTACATCGTCAGCTTCCGCCAACACTCGGACTTCCATGAACAGTGTGTAGAGCGGATCTTTCTCGACCTGCAGCGGTTGCTCAAGCCAGAGAAACTGACGGTGTATGCGCGTTATGTGCGTCGTGGCGGGCTGGATATCAACCCGTATCGCAGCACTGAAGAGGTGCAGCTGCCGAACCATCGCCTGGTCCGCCAGTAACGCTTTAATGTGGGAGCGGGCTTGCTCGCGAAGGCGGCTTCACATTCAACGATGATGTTGACTGACCCACCGCTTTCGCGAGCAAGCCCGCTCCCACAGGGGACGTGCATTGCCAAGTGCAGACGCAAAAAAGCCCTGCTATCACTAGCAGGGCTTTTTTGCGTCTGGCGGGGTTCAGATTCCCATATTGGCCAAGGCCTGCCCGATGTTGCGCAGGGTGCCGGCAAGGGTAGGGTGTTCGAGTTCAAAGCGCTCGACAGCCAGGTTGACGCCATCGGCGAGGCTGGAATCCTGGGTTTTGGTTTCGAGTTCAAGCTTCAACTCGATCTGTTGCATCAGTTCGCTCAACTCTGCGCGTTCGGCTTCAGACAATGGAGGATTCTGTTCCAATTGCTCGCGCAGGGCATTGAGCTGTTCTTGCAGTTCGCGGGCAGGCATGGCGTTCTTCCTTCTTTTATCGATAGGCACTGGCATAGACCATGGCGGCAGGCCAAAGGTCGATGGCTGACCTTTAGATTAATCCACTCGCGGCCAACGTGCATGATCTCGATCAGGGCTTTTCGCCCTTGAGCCGACGCAAGCTGATATCGGCCAGGCAGGTGTCGAGTTCACCGAGATGATCGATCACCGAATGCACGCCCAGGCCAAACAGTTGCATCGTCGCCTTGGCACGTTTGATGTCGCGCTCCTGCGGGGGCAGCGCTTGCCATTGCTCGGGCGCCAGCCCGCACAGCGAGCCGCAGGACGCCAGACCGATGGTCCACAACCCGGCATTGAGACCCGCTTGCAGCAAACGGGGTTCACCGCTCACCAGTACGCAGCCGTCGAGTCGCTCGACGTTCAGGGTCATCAAGGCGTGCCAGCAGGCATTCGGGGCGGGCCATGGGTTGTTTGTAGCTGAATGTTGCGAGGGTTTGATCCATTCCGGCAGCGCCGCGGCCAGGGATTGGCTGAGGGCAGGGGGCAGTTCATCGAGCCAGGCGCAGGGGATTTGCTGGCGCTGCAAGCTGCGCAGGCTATCCAGTGCGCCGGGCGTGGCCTCGGCGTGTTCGGCCGAGTGGCTGCCGTGCCGGTGCGTGTGCGCGCCGAAATCCACCAGGCAGCCACTGAGGCCGAACAGTACGGCGGTCAGGCTGGGTGCGGTTTGGGGCAAGGCTTCGGCGAGCGGCATGTGGACGTCCCTGAAATAGCCTGAAGGCTAGTGGACGACGGTGACAGTTGAATGACATGGATGTGAAACGCTCACATTTGGCACGATTCCTTCCGTGTGGATCTCGTACAAAGTGCGTTAAACGGCGTTTACGTCTTATACTTGCCAACTTATTGCCTGGGCCAAGTGCCCGAGCCAGTACAAACCAAGGAGTTTTTTTCTATGCGCTGGAGCAATCATCTAGCCAGGATTTGTGTATGCGCCAGTGTGATGCTGGTTCCGTTCGCTGCCCAGGCAGCCACGGAAGAGGATCCTTGGGAAAGCGTCAACCGCCCGATTTTCAAGTTCAACGATGTGATCGACACCTACGCGCTCAAACCCCTGGCCCAGGGCTACCAGTACGTGACGCCGCAGTTTGTCGAAGACGGCGTTCACAACTTCTTCCGTAATATCGGCGATGTGCGCAACCTGGCCAACGATATCCTGCAGGCCAAACCTCGTGCCGCAGGCGTTGATACCGCACGAATCATTTTCAACACCACCTTCGGCTTGCTGGGCGTCATTGATGTCGGCACGAAAATGGGCCTGCAGCGCAATGACGAAGACTTCGGTCAGACGCTGGGCTACTGGGGTGTCGGCAGCGGCCCTTACGTGATGCTGCCGCTGCTGGGGCCAAGCACCTTGCGTGATACGCCGTCCAAGTACGTCGACAGCTACACCGGCGCTTATCGTTACGTAAACGACGTTTCGGTGCGTAACTCGTTCCACGCCCTGGACATCATCGATACCCGTGCCAACCTGCTGTCGAGCGAGAAGCTGATCACCGGCGACAAGTACACCTTCATCCGTAATGCATACTTGCAGAACCGTGAATTCAAGGTGAAGGACGGTCAGGTCGAAGACGATTTTTGATCTCGACCGGTAAACTGAAAAAGGCGGCCATCAAGGCCGCCTTTTTTGTCTGCGAAAAGCCGCATGCGGATGAAATCGCGGTTTTCACTGTAGTCCCGGCCGGTTTGACTCGCAGGTTCGAACCTTCCATTGGGTTACGGATTTGCCTGTTCTTATAACTCTCGGTGATTTTACAAATAAAGACGTCAGGCGACCATCGGCGTGAGCTTGAAACGCCCCGCGGATGGGAGTACCGTCTGCGCCTTAGAAGGGCACCTCTGGTGGACACGTGTGTAGGGCAATTGCCCGAAAGCGGTGCGACAGAGAGGCTAGAAAGCGAATCCAGTAGTCAGCGCCGGGCCAAAATCCCCGCCTGCTACGCCAACCTAATTCTGGCGCCGTTTGCCCACATGCCAAAAACCAGTGCCACGCTGCTGATAATCGATGATGACGAAGTAGTGCGCGCGAGCCTCGCCGCCTATTTGGAAGACAGTGGTTTCAGCGTCTTGCAGGCCAGCAATGGTCAGCAGGGTCTTCAGGTATTCGAGCAAGACAAGCCCGACTTGGTCATCTGCGATCTGCGCATGCCGCAGATGGGTGGACTCGAACTCATTCGCCAGGTCACCGAACTGTCGCCGCAAACCCCGGTGATCGTGGTGTCGGGTGCCGGCGTGATGAATGACGCGGTCGAAGCCCTGCGCCTGGGCGCGGCGGACTACCTGATCAAGCCTCTCGAAGATCTGGCTGTGCTCGAGCACTCTGTGCGCCGGGCCCTGGATCGTGCGCGCCTGCTGCTGGAGAACCAGCGCTACCGCGAGAAGCTGGAGAAGGCCAATCGCGAGCTCGAAGCCAGCCTGAACCTGCTCCAGGAGGACCAGAACGCCGGTCGCCAGGTGCAGATGAACATGCTGCCGGTCAGCCCCTGGACCATCGACGAGTTCAAGTTTGCTCACCAGATCATCCCGTCGCTGTACCTGTCGGGTGATTTCGTCGACTACTTCCGGGTCGACGAGCGCCGGGTCGCCTTTTACCTGGCGGACGTTTCCGGTCACGGCGCCTCCTCAGCCTTCGTCACCGTGCTGTTGAAGTTCATGACCACGCGCTTGCTGTTCGAATCCAAGCGCAGCGGCACCCTGCCGGAATTCAAGCCTTCAGAGGTTCTTGGTCATATCAACCGGGGCCTGATCAGTTGTAAGCTGGGTAAACACGTCACAATGGTCGGTGGAGTCATCGACGAGGAGACCGGTTTGTTGACCTATAGCATCGGCGGTCATTTGCCGTTGCCAGTGTTGTACACGCCAGACAGTGTTCGTTATCTGCAAGGGCGTGGTCTGCCGGTGGGCCTCTTCAACGAAGCCACCTACGAAGACCACGTGCTGGAACTGCCACCGACGTTCAGCCTGACGCTGATGTCTGATGGCATTCTGGATCTTTTGCCAGAACCCACACTCAAAGAGAAAGAAGCGGCGTTGCCCCAACGGGTCAAGGCTGCGGGCGGCACCCTGGATGGGCTGCGGCAGGTTTTTGGATTGGCCACGCTAGGGGAGATGCCGGATGATATCGCCCTGTTGGTGTTGAGCAGGAATCTTTGATGAGTACCGGTAGAATCCAGTTCGCCGAGCAGGATGGCACCTTCGTCCTGAAGTTCGTCGGTGAAGTTCGCCTGACCCTGTGTTCGGCGTTGGATGCGACTATTGAGCGGATCTTCAGCGCGTTGAATTTCAATTCGATCGTGATCGATCTGACCGAAACCCGCAGCATCGACAGCACCACACTTGGCCTGCTGGCCAAGCTGTCGATCCTGTCGCGGCAGAAGGTTGGCCTGCTGCCGACCGTCGTCACCACCCACGAAGACATCACGCGGCTGCTGCAGTCCATGGGCTTCGAGCAGGTGTTCAACATCGTTGACAAGCCGGTGCCGTGCCCGGAATGCCTGGACGACCTGCCAGACCAGGATCAGTCCGAAGAAGTGGTGCGGATCAAGGTGCTCGAAGCGCACAAGATCCTCATGGGCCTGAACGACACCAATCGTGAAGCCTTCCATGACCTGGTGAATGCGCTCGAACGCCATTGATCCCCTGAATTGATGTGGGTCAGCCAGACCCCCATCGCGAGCAAGCTCGCTCCCACAGGTCCTCGTTTAGCACACGACCTCAGTCATCCCGCGAACTCCTGTGGGAGCGAGCTTGCTCGCGATGGCGTCCTGCCAGTCACCAAACACATACAAAAAAGGGCGAACCCTCACAGGTTCGCCCTTTTTGCATTACACCCACTCAAATCACAGCTTGGCCTGCAACAACGCCTCGAGCTTCTCCTGATCCCGCGCGAACTGACGAATGCCTTCAGCGAGTTTCTCGGTCGCCATCGCATCTTCGTTGGACAGCCAGCGGAACTGCGATTCGTTTAGGCTCAGGCGCGCTTCACCGGCATGGCCAGGCGCCAGTTTGCGCTCCAGCTTGCCGGTATCCGCGGCCAGCTTGTCGATGAGGTCCGGGCTGATGGTCAGGCGGTCACAGCCGGCCAGTTGCTCGATCTGGCCCAGGTTGCGGAAGCTCGCCCCCATGACCACGGTCTTGTAGTCATTGGCCTTGTAGTAGTTGTAGATGCGCGTCACCGACTGCACGCCCGGATCATCCGCGCCGGTGTAGTCGTTGCCGTTGGCTTTCTTGTACCAGTCGTAGATACGGCCCACGAACGGCGAAATCAGGAACACCCCGGCGTCGGCACAGGCGGCCGCCTGGGCAAAGGAGAACAGCAGGGTCAGGTTGGTCTGGATGCCTTCCTTTTCCAGGATCTCGGCAGCGCGGATGCCTTCCCAGGTGGACGCGATCTTGATCAGCACGCGGTCGCGGCCAATACCGGCCTTGTCGTACAGCTCGATCAGGCGATGCGCGCGCTTGAGCATGGCATCAGTGTCGAACGACAGGCGCGCATCCACTTCGGTGGAAATGCGGCCCGGAATCACTTTCAGGATTTCTTGCCCCACGGCCACACCAAAACGGTCGCTGGCCAGGCCCACATCGCCCTTGCAGTCATTGACGCAGGCGTTCAGCAGCTCGGCATACGCAGGAATGGCCGCGGCCTTGAGCAGCAGGGAAGGGTTGGTGGTGGCGTCCACGGGCTTAACGCGAGCGATAGCTTCGAAGTCGCCGGTGTCGGCAACCACGGTTGTCATTTGTTTGAGTTGTTCCAGCTTGGAAGTCATGAGCGTGCTCTGTCCTATGGGTCTGATGACATTACCCGAGCGCTGACAGCCACTCAAGGGCGTGTACGTGTATCAATGCCCCCTGTGGCAACAACCTGAAAACAGGTGTTTGAAAGGTGGGGTGCGGTATCGAAGAATACGATGCCAAAACGCCCCACAGGTTCAACAAGACCGACCGTTAACGCCCCTCAAGCAACTCCGCCGCTTGATCCAGCAACGCCAAAGGCTCTTTGGCCTTGTGAATGTCCACCGACAATAACTGCCGAAACTTGCGTGCTCCCGGGAACCCGGTGCCCAGCCCAAGCACATGGCGAGTGATGTGGTGCATCGAACCACCTGCAGCGATATGCGCCGCTATATAAGGACGCAACTGCGCCAGCGCCTCAGCCCGGCTGATCACCGGCGCCGCGCTGCCGAACAGCTGCTGGTCCACCTCGGCCATCACATAAGGGTTGTGATACGCCTCGCGGCCCAACATCACGCCGTCAAACGTCTGCAAATGTTCGTGGCAAGCTTCCAGCGTCTTGATCCCGCCGTTGAGGATAATCTCCAGCTCAGGAAAATCCGCCTTCAACCGCGCTGCCACGTCATAACGCAGGGGCGGGATGTCACGGTTCTCCTTCGGCGACAGCCCCTCCAGAATCGCGATCCGCGCATGCACGGTAAAACTGGTGCACCCGGCATCCCGCACCGTGCCGACGAAATCACACAGCTCCTCGTAACTGTCCCGGCCATTGATCCCGATACGGTGCTTGACCGTCACCGGAATCGACACCGCATCACGCATCGCCTTCACACAATCGGCCACCAACTGCGGATGCCCCATCAAGCACGCGCCGATCATATTGTTCTGCACCCGATCACTTGGGCAGCCGACATTCAGGTTCACCTCATCGTAACCATGCTCCTGCGCCATGCGCGCACATGCGGCCAGGTCCAGCGGCACGCTACCGCCAAGCTGCAACGCCAGCGGATGCTCGGCTTCGTTGTGACGCAGGAAACGGTCGTGATCACCGTTGAGCAGGGCACCGGTGGTGACCATTTCGGTGTAGAGCAGGGCGTTTTTCGACAGCAGGCGCAGGAAGAAGCGGCAGTGGCGGTCGGTCCAATCCATCATCGGCGCGACGGAGAAACGGCGGGAAAGCGGAGCGGGTGTTGCGGTGGTTACGGACATGGGGGATCTGGAATCGGTGAGGCTGGGAGGTGGAGGAGTTTATCAGGAATGGGGCTTGTGGGGTTTGGGCATGCCTCAGGGCGATTGAGCCGGTGCTGGGTATTGCGTTGATAGCATCACGAAAAAGTAGGAGATTTCCCTCAAATCGCGTCCACATTGCCCATATTGCCCTACCTCTGATCACCCGATTAACCTCCCTCCGTCGCTGCAAATTCAGCGACAAGGGTGTGGAAGCCCTTCACAAGATCTAGGCGCATAGGCGCCACCTAAATTTAAGCAGGCGCTTTTTTCATGTCTGCTGTTAAATTATGGCGGCTGTGCGCGGGGCACTTTCGGGTGCGCCGGGTTCCTAGATCCCCGGTCTTCCACACCTGCGCACAGCTGCCACCCCATCATGTGGAAGTGATGCTGGCAGTTCCTTTGGTTAATTCTAGGAACGATAACGATGAAAAAGATAACGCCTGACCCTCCGGAAACCGCAATAGCTTCCGACTCTCTCGATCTTGGTCAACTCTCCGCTGACTCTCAGCGGGTTGTCAGCAAACGTCTACGAAATCCGAATCACGCTGATCCCGTCTGCCATGTGTTCACCATTCTGCCCAACGTCGACACTGAAACGCTCCTCTGTCACGCCTGTGAAACCCTTGCATCGTTGAACGTCTTGACCACTGACCTGGCTTGCAAGCTCGAAGGTTCAACCCGCAGTTTGGCGCTGTCGATTCAACAGTTGGCGGTGGTGGGGGAGTTGTTGGTGAATCGGGCATTGGACAATGTCGATCCGCAAGGTAGTGGAAGTGAGAGATCGCCAGGTGCGCACGGTTCCTGAACCAACGCTGTCCCCCCCCAAAGTTTCATGTTGCCCGGCGCAGACGAGGCATAGGATGACCGCCAAAGGTCATGCCCCTCGCGCCTAACCCACAGGAATCAAAAAATGATCGCAAACCTCGTCAAAGTCTCACTGCTTGCCGGTGCTTTGTTGTTGAGCGCCTGTTCGGGTGTGAGCGCCCATCGTGATTATTCGGCCGACTCGGTGCAGCCGGCCGGGTTTGGCCCGGGGCCGACCAGCAGCAATCCCGACAAGATGAATTTCCATGGCAGCGCGCTAGGCAATAGCTTCGGCGAATACGGCTCAGGTTTGCTGCACGACGATTGATACGCGCTCCGCAATGAAGAAGGGCGCTCCATTGGGGCGCCCTTAGTTGTGCGAAAAAACGATCCGTTACTTGGCGCCAGGCACCGCCAGCCATTGGCGCAGAATCTTCTGGTAGTTGCCTGTCGCCTTGGCCAGGTGCAGCCACTGATCGACGTACAGCTTCCAGGTGATGTCGTCGCGGGGCAGCAGGTAGGCTTTTTCGCCGTATTGCATGTAGTGCGTGGGGTTGACCGCGCACAGGCCCGGCTTGAGCTTCTGCTGATACAGCGCCTCGGATGCGTCGGTGATCATCACGTCGGCTTTTTTATCCAGCAGTTCTTGAAAGATGGTCACGTTGTCGTGCAACTTCAATTGCGCCTTGGGCAGGAAGGCGTGGACGAAGGCTTCGTTGGTACCGCCGGCGGGTTCGACCAGGCGAACCGTTGGCTGGTTGATCTGTTCGACGGTCTGGTACAGCGCCTGGTCTTCGCAGCGCACCAGCGGGATTTTGCCGTCGACGTCCAGGATGCTGCTGAAGAAGGCTTTTTTCTGCCGTTCCAGGGTGACCGAGATGCCGCCCATGGCGATGTCGCACTTGCCGGCGAGCATGTCGGGCATCAGGGTTTTCCAGGTGGTGGGCACCCACTCGACCTTGACGCCAAGGCTGTCGGCCAGGGCGCGGGCCATGGCGATGTCGATGCCGGAGTATTCGCCGTCCTCGGCTTTGAGGGTGTAGGGCTTGTAGTCGCCGGTGGTGCAGACGCGCAGTTGTCCCTGTTGCATGACGCTGTCCAGATGCGAAGGTTCTGCCTGGGCGCCGAGGGAGAGTGCGAGCAAGCCGCCGAGCATCATTGCTCTTTTGATTTTCGTCATTGTTATCGGGCTTTTGTGCTGGAGTGGTTTTGAAAGGGGAGTGTAGTGAAACTTTCACCGGTGTGAAAAATCAACGCCCCTGAAGATGACTCACTCCACTTCCGGGCTCAACGTACCCAGCCACGCCACCAACCCCAAAATCAATATCGCCGCGGCCATTTCCACCCACACACTGCGTCGAAGTGCATGGGCTGCCACGCGATACTGGCCCTCTCGCAACGACCGCTCCAGCAAGGGGCCAAGATAAAAGCGGTTCAGCGCCGCCAACACCAGCATCCCGGCAAACAGCAGTACTTTGATCGCCAGCAAAACTCCGTAGTGGCTGAGTAAAACCTCATCGAGTTTAGGCCCGACAATGAAGAGGTAGTTCACCACGCCCGTCACGGTGATGATCACAACGACCAGCGCACCGACAAGCTCAAATCGCCTGACTGCGTGAGCCAGCAACCGTATGTGCGCTTCGGTTTGCAGGGCCCGGGGTTGCGCCATCAACGCAAACGCCAGCAACGCGCCGAGCCAGACACCCGCCACCAACAGGTGCAGGATGTCCGTAGCGAAATGCCAATAACGGCGACTGCCTTCGTCCATGGCGCCATGCCCGCTCCAGGCCAGGCTGGCGAGGGCGATGCCGCCAGCCGTGGCGGCGATCACCAGGCTGATGCCGGGGGCGCGTGGGTTGAGCATCAACGCCAAACCCGCGACCGCTAATGCAATCATCCGCACGGCCCAGGCCAACCCGACGTCCGTCTCGAACAGCATCATTTCGAGGTGAGGGCGCAACTCGGTAACGTCCGATTCACCGCTCATGACGCGGACCATCAGCACCATGCCGGCGATGGACAGCAGCGCGCCGAGCCCGGCTGTTCCCGTCAATAACCGGCGAAAGGGCAAGACTGTCCCGGATTGCCGTTCCTGTCCCTTGAAGCTGTAGAGCCCGAACAGCGCCACGCCAAACAACAACATCAAATCCACATACAACACAAACCGCAGCACGACGTTGGCCGAGTCGCTCATCGATCATTTCACTTTGAAGGTGACGTTGCCGGTGATCGGGTGGGTGTCCGACGACACCGCGCGCCATTCGACCTTGTAGGTGCCGGCAGCCAGGGGCGCTGCCGGGATGATGAACATGGTCTTCGGATCGCTGCCGCCGCTGACTTTGGCCTTGACCGGCATCGGGGCATGGGCCATGCCGGACATTTCGGTCATCAGCAGTTTTGCACCGGAAAACTGGGTGACGAGGTTTTCGGAGAAGTGCAGTTCGATCTTGTCGGGTGATGCACCTTCTACGCCTTCCGCCGGAGTGGAAGAGAGTAGTTTGGGGTGCGCTTGAGCGAGGGTGCTAACAAGCAGGCCGCTGAGCAACGCGACTGCGATAGCGGTGGGTTTGAAGATGCGCATGCAAGGTCCTTTACCGCTCGAAGCGGTTGTTGTTGGTTTTGGGTGAGTCTGTTCAGAACCACATCCGAACACCGAGCACGAGGCGGGTTTCGCTGCGGTCCTCGCCTTCGTCGTTGGCGTAGTCGGCGGTGTTGCCGTAGGTGCGGTTCCAGGTCACGCCGAGGTAGGGCGCGAATTCCCGGCGGATTTCGTAGCGCAGGCGCAAACCAGCCTCGGTGTTGGATAGCCCCGCGCCGATGCCCCGTTGCGGATCGTTTTTGCCGTAGGCGTTGAGCTCGACGGTCGGCTGCAGGATCAGCCGATTGGTCAGCAGGATGTCGTAGTCGCCTTCCAGCCGCACGGCGCTCTGACCGCCTTCGCCGATGAAGGCCGTGGCTTCGGCCTCGAAGTTGTACAGCGCCATGCCTTGCACGCCGAACGCGGCCCAGGTTTGCGGGGCACCGGGTTTGAAGTCCTGGCGCACGCCGCTGACGACGTCCCACCACGGGGATATGGCGTGGCCCCACAGGGCCTGGATTTCCGCGTCCTCGGTCACGCCGTTGGTGCGCTCGCCTTCGGAGCGCAGCCACAGGCGATCAATGTCACCGCCGACCCAACCGGACAAGTCCCAGGCCAGGGTGCTGCCGTCATCTGCGTCCTGCCATTCGAGTTTTTCGGCGAGGAAAAAGGAGTTGAGCGTGCTGTCATGTACGTGGTGACCGGCGGGATCGGCATACACCGCAGCGCGATCGGCATCGGTCAGCACCGGGATCGGCGTGCGGCTTTCGCTGGGGGCGGCGGGCTGCATCTGGCCCTCGTCCATGCCTTGCATCTGGCCGTGGTTCATCTGGCTATGATCCATGCCTTGCATCTGGCCGTGGTCCATCTGGCTGTGATCCATGCCTTGCATGTCATCGCTGGCGGCCATTGCCGTCGAGGTCACGAGTGCGAAAAAAACCGGGGTGAATCGAATCATGGGGCGCACCTCATTCTTCCACGCGAACTTCACGGAACATGCCCATTTCCATGTGGTACAGGAGATGGCAGTGATAGGCCCAGCGGCCGAGCGCATCGGCTGTAACCCGATAGCTGCGCCGGGAGCCCGGTGGCATGTCGATGGTGTGTTTGCGCACCATGAACTGGCCGTTCTCGTCTTCGAGGTCGCTCCACATGCCATGCAGGTGGATGGGGTGCATCATCATCGTGTCGTTGACCAGAACGATCCGCAACCGCTCGCCGTACTTGAGGCGCAACGGCTCTGCATCAGAGAACTTCACGCCGTTGAACGACCAGGCGAATTTTTCCATGTGGCCCGTCAGGTGCAGTTCCAGGGTGCGGCCAGGCTCGCGGCCGTCCGGGTCTTCGAAGGTGCTGCGCAGGTCGGAGTAGGTGAGTACGCGGCGCCCGTTGTTGCGCAGGCCCATGCCGGGGTCGTCGAGTTTCGGTGAGGTGGACATGGCTTGCATGTCCACCAGCGGGTTGTCGGTTTCCGAGGCCGGGTGGGACTGCATGCCGGGCATATCGCCCATGGCCATGTTGCTGTGATCCATGCCCGCCATGCTGCCGTGGTCCATGCCGACCATGCCCATGTCATCCATGGTCACCAGGGGGCGCGGGTCCAGTGGCGGCAGCGGCGCAACCAGTCCTGTCTTCACCGCCAGGGTGCCCCGTGCGTAGCCGGTGCGATCCATCGCCTGGGCGAACAGGGTGTAGGCCGCTTCGGTCGGTTCGACGATAACGTCGAAGGTTTCCGCCACGGCGATGCGAAACTCGTCGACGCTCACGGGTTTGACGTACAGGCCATCGGCGGCGACCACAGTCATTTTCAGGCCGGGGATGCGCACGTCGAAGTAGGTCATGGCCGAGCCGTTGATGAAGCGCAGCCGCAGCTTTTCCCCGGGGCGGAACACCCCGGTCCAGTTCGAATCCGGCGCCTGGCCGTTCAACAGGTAGGTGTAAGTGGCGCCGCCGACGTCCGCCAAATCGGTGGGGTTCATCTTCATCTCGGCCCACATTTTGCGATCGGCGACGGTCGGCCCCCAGCCTTTTTCGCTGACGTCGTGGATGAAATCGCCCACGGTGCGTTTGTTGAAGTTGTAGTAATCGGACTGTTTTTTCAGCGTCTTCATCAGGCCGACCGGGTCTTCGTCGGTCCAGTCGCTGAGCATCACCACGTAGTCGCGGTCGTACTGGAACGGCTCCGGGTCTTTGGCGTCGATCACCAGCGGGCCGTAGACGCCGGATTGTTCCTGAAACCCCGAATGGCTGTGATACCAGTAGGTGCCGTTCTGGCGCACGGTGAATTGGTAGACGTACATGCCGCCGGGTTCGATGCCCTTGAAACTCAGCCCCGGTACGCCGTCCATGTTGGCCGGCAGCAAGATGCCGTGCCAGTGAATGGACGTGCTGTCCTTGAGTCTGTTGCGCACCCGCAGCGTCACCGTATCGCCTTCACGCCAGCGCAGCAGCGGGCCGGGGATGCCGCCGTTGATGGTCATCGCGGTGCGTGGGCTGCCGCTGAAGTTGACCGGGGATTCGCCGATGAACAGGTCGAATTCATTACCGGCCAACACCTGCGGTTCGCCGGGACTGCTGATTGCCCAGGCCGGCGTGCGCCATAACCCGAGGCCGCCGAAGAGCCCGCCGATGGCCAGGCCTTTGACGAAGGTGCGTCTTGAAGTGTGGGAGTGCATGCCGTCTGTTCCGCCCGTCAGCCTGTTGAACTTGTCGATGAGGCTAGCAGGCGGTGCCTTTCAGCTGGCTGAGGCGAAGATTACAGTTTTGACAGGTTGGGCGTCGCTTACCGGCGTGAAGTGGACTTTTCCCTTGAGGCCACCGTGTCGCCGCTGCAGTTGATGTAGGAAGACGACTTCAGCCAGCGTTGGTCCGGGTAGTAGGAAAACAACAATTGCCCGTCCTTCATCGAATCAATCAGCCGATGGGCAATCGCCGGCCTGACGGCCGGGCAACCCAGGCTGCGGCCGATGCGGCCATTGGCGCGGGCCAGCACCGGGCTGACATAGGGCGCGCCGTGAATGACGATGGCCCGGTCAAAGGCGTTATCGTTGAAGCCGGGCTCCAGGCCTTCCATGCGCAACGAGTAACCGTTCTGGCCGAGGTAACTTTGTTGGGTGCGGAACAGACCGATGCTGGTGGCGTGGCTTTCGTTGCGGTTGGAGAACAGCGTGGCCATGTTTTCACCGCTGTTGCGGCCATGGGCGACCAGTTCGTGAAACAGCAACTTGCGTCGTTTAAGGTCGAAGACCCACAGGCGTTGTTCGGTCGAGGGCAGGGAGTAATCGATCACCGCCAGTCGTTGGGCGGGGGCGACACCTTGGGCACGGCTGCATTGAGTGGCACGAACGGCCAGGGCAATCACTTTGGCGTCGGCGCCGGGTGCTGCTTTGACCAGCGCGTTTTCAAGCGAATCGGCGTAGGCTGACGTTACTGAAAGGCACGTCAGTAAAATGGCAAATAAAAGGCCAAAGCGGTTTAGCGCCATAGTCGGGTCTCATCATGATAATTTCGAGTCTAGCAGCGAGCGGAAAACTAGCCGTTTGAAACGGGGGATTAAGGATTATCCATGGTGCAGTTAACAAGGTCATTCGTCATAAGCCGCATGTTTTTTATGGGCTTTCTGATCAGCGGTGCAGCGTTTGGGCAAGTTTCGCCGATTGAGCCGGTATCTGCGGCGAGCAGCACAATCGATGCCGCGGCGCCCGACGATGCGGTCGGCCAAGCGATTCAAGCGACGCTGGAACCGCTGCGATCGGCCTTTCCGCCGTTGCTCACGTCCAGGCGCCATCAGCGTGTGGATGTCAACCGGGTGGTGCTGGATTTCTATATGCATCGCAACTATCGCGCCGCGTGGACGGATGATCGTGACGTGGCGCAATTACTCAAGAGCCTCGAAGAGACCCGGATCGACGGCCTGAATCCGGCGGATTTCCGCATCACCGAACTGGCTCAGGCCCATGAGTCGCTGGTGGCGGCCATGCCTTCCACGGCGCAACGGGCGATGTTCGACATGGCGGCGACCCGCACGTTCATCACCGCGCTGCTGCAACTGCGCCGGGGTAAAGTCGATCCGTCGCGGCTGGACATTCACTGGAATTTCGATCCTGCCGGCGGCAATGCCCACGAGGACATGAACAACCTGTTCGCCGCCCTCGATGCCCATGACGTTGCGCGTGCATTCGCCGATGCGCCTCCTCAGGAAGAGATTTACCGCAATTTGCGTGAAGGCCTGGCCCGGTTGCGCCAGGTCCATGATGCGGGCGGCTGGCCGAAAGTCACTGAAGGGCAATCGCTCAAGCCCGGCATGGACGGGGTGGCGGTGGCTCAATTGCGTGCGCGTCTGGTGGCGGGCGGTTACCTGGGCGCGCACCTGTCGAAAAAAGCCGGTTACGACGACAAGGTCATCGCCGCGGTGAAGAAGTATCAGACCGAGCAATACCTGGGGGCCGATGGCGTGGCGGGGGCGGCGACGCTGGCGGCGCTGAACGTGCCGGTCGAGGCGCGGATCGATCAGGTGCGGGTCAACATGGAGCGCGCCCGGTGGCTGTTGTACAAACTGCAGGGCACGTTTGTGATCGTCGATATCGCCGGATACAAGGTGGCGATGTACCGTGACGGTCTGCCGATCTGGCGTTCGCGAGTGCAGGTCGGCAAGCCGGTGCGCAGTACGCCGGTATTCCAGGCCGAAATCACCTACATCACGTTCAACCCGACCTGGACCGTGCCGCCGACCATCCTCAAGCAGGACGTGATTCCGAAAGTCCAGAACGATCCGGGTTATCTGGCGGCCAACCGGATTCGCGTGCTGGATCGCGAAGGCAATGTGCTCGATCCGTCGAGTGTTGACTGGAGCAACCCGCGAGGCATCCACCTGCGTCAGGATGCCGGGCCCGACAGTTCGCTGGGGCAGGTGGTGATCCGCTTCCCCAACGACTATGCGATTTACCTGCATGACACGCCACACCGCGAGCTGTTTGCCAAGACAGTTCGGGCCACCAGTTCAGGTTGCATCCGCGTGGAAAACCCCTTGCAACTGGTCGAGCTGTTGTTTAACGACCCGGTACGCTGGAACAGCGCCGGGATTCAAAAACAGTTGGCCAATGGCAGGACCGAGAACATCCCGCTACCGGTGAAAGTGCCGGTGTTGTTGGCTTACTGGACCGTGGACCTGAGCAATGACGGGCGGGTGACGTTCAAGCCCGACATTTATGATTACGATGCCAGGGTGCTGCAGGGCTTGAGTCAGCCTACGAAATTGCCCGCTCTGGACTTGCGTCGCGCAGAGATACCGCTGGTGGTGACGGGGCAGAACAAGCTGTAGCGGAAGACTGGAAACGGGCGCCGGAGCGTATTACTGATCACTTAACACACGAAACCTGTGGGAGCGAGCTTGCTCGCGATGGCGGACTGTCAGGCATCCCTTACGTGACTGTCCAACCGTCATCGCGAGCAAGGTTTGCGGTGTTCAAAGGCTTAACTGACTGGCATTAGCCCCTAAAGCGCCAGCCCTTGCTGGACCACGACAAGCAGATCGGTATCCGTGAGCGCCACCGCATCCAGTTGCGCGGTGGCCTGCTCGATCGTTTGTAGCCACCAGTGTGTTTCACCGTGTTCGTCCACGGTGCGCAACAGGGCGAGTTCGTTGTCTGTTGTGTGGATCTCGACCCGCCCCTCACCGTCGGCGGTGAAGCGTGCAACCGGGTCAAAGGTAATGCTGTGCTCGTTGCCGATGATCACCAACTGGTCGATGGCGTAGTCGTAAGCGTCGCCATCGGGGTGGCTCTCGAAGACGTGGGTGGGGTTGCGCCGCAGGATCAGGCCCGCTTCGGTCAACGGCTGTAGCCAGGTCTCTATGCGTTGATACAGTTCGTAGACCTGGCCCGGCCAGCCATCGATCGCCTGATCCGCGCTGGCCAGCCGTGTCTGTTTCAATTTTGCGGCGAGTTCGTCTGCCTTGCTCATGTCGATTCCCTGTATTGAGGTTTGTCTAATCGTAGCTCGTTGACGCACAGGCCGCGCTTGCCCTGGGTCATGTTTGCAGCGCAGGCAGGGTGCGGACGTTGCGTCCGGGCAGCACCGACGGGCGGTGTGTTAACGCTGGGCAAGTGGCCACCCATTTGTCCTGGATAACCCCGTAAACTACGCCGCCCGAAGACTGAGGGCTTTGGGTCGTTGCCCATGCCTTGCCCCCGACAGGATGAACTTTTGCCCACGCGCTTTAACGACCCGGACCACGCCCCTGGCATCGCATTGAAACGCATACCACTGCGCAAGGCCGCGGTATTGTTCATTGCCACGGTGTGCCTGTGCCTGTGCGGTTTGCTCTACCTGCAACTGGAACAGTCCCGTCGCCACGACCTGAGCCTGGCGCAAGTGGCGTCTTCGAACCTGACGCGGGCCATGGCGCAGCAAGCCGAAGACACCTTCATGAAGGCCGACCTGGTGTTGACCAGCCTGGTGGACTGGATTCAGGTCGACGGGTTCGGCCCGGACCAACGGCCACGCTTGCAGCAGACCTTCGCTCGGCGCGTGCTGGCGCTGGATCAGTTGCACGGCATCCTGCTGTTCGACCAGAAGGGCCAGTGGGTGGTGACCTCGTTTGAAAATCTGCCTCGGGGGCCCGGCGTCGCCGATCGCGAGTACTTCAAGTATCACCAGCAGAACGTATCGTCGGTGGCGCATATCGGCCCGGCCATTCGCAGTCGGGAAAACGGTGAGTGGATCATTCCGGTTTCCAAACGGGTCAACGACAAGAACGGCCGTTTCCAGGGCGTATTGCTGGCCGGGATCAAGATGTCGTACTTCGACCAGTTCTTCAAAAGCTTCAGCCTCGACGACAACGGCTCGATGTTTCTCGGCTTGACCGATGGCACGCTGTTGGCGCGTCGACCTTTTGTGGAGGCGCAGATCGGCACGTCGCTGGCCCAGAGCGAGATTTTCCAGAAGTCCCTGCCACTGGCCAGCTCCGGCAATGCGATGTTCACATCCATCATCGATGGTGTGACACGCCTTTACGGTTACCGACAGCTGGAGGCGTATCCGCTGGTGGTCACGGCGGCGTCGTCCACGGAATCCATTCTCGCGGGCTGGTACGACACGGCGTTTCGCTCCAGTCTCATTGTTGCCCTGGTATTGCTGGGCGTGGGGCTGTTCGGGTGGGTGTTCCTGCATCAGGTGCGTGTTGGCGAGCGGGTCGAGTCGGATTTGCGCAGGGCACAGCAAGCGCTGGAGCTGATCGCCACCCACGACAGCCTGACCGGATTGGCCAACCGCCGATTGTTCGAGCGGGCGCTGGACGTCGAGTTCGGGCGCGGCGCCCGGCAGGCGAGCCCTTTGAGCCTGATCATGCTCGATATCGATTACTTCAAGCGCTACAACGACACCTACGGCCACGTGGTGGGGGATCACTGTCTGGCCGAAGTGGCACGCGCGCTGAAGAGTTGCTGCCACCGCAAGGCCGATCTGGCGGTGCGTTACGGCGGCGAAGAGTTTGCGGTGCTGCTGCCGGACACCGACATCCACGGCGCCATGACGATTGCCGAGCAGATCCGCCGCAGCGTCATCGACAAGCACATCAGCCACACCGGCTCGCCCAATGGCTACGTGACGGTGAGTCTTGGTTGCTATTCGTTCGTGCCGTCGGGGCGTGACAGCATGGATGTGTTTGTCGAGCGGGCGGATGCGGCGTTGTATCAGGCCAAGCATTCGGGGAGAAACCGCGTGGCAACGTTGTCGATGGCCGGTGGCGTCGAGGCGTTGATGCGCTCCGACCGTTGAGGTGCTGTTGCTGCCGGTGGTCTGTCTCCCTGGCCTGGCGGAATTGATCGTCTAGAGTTCCGATTGTTCTGTCGATCCCGGCAGACATCCACTCGCATGGACGATCGCCAACATGTTGATACCTCAAACGTTGACAGCCGTTGCTTTGACCGTCGCAGCCACTGCCATCTTTCCGCTGGCCAGCCACGCGCAATCGAAAATCACCGCCGAAGAAGCTCACTCGATCGGCGTGGATGCCTACATCTATTTTTACCCGCTGCTGAGCATGGACGTCACTCGCAAGCAGTTCACCAACATCGAGCCGGGCAAGGAGTTCGGTAAAGGCCCCATGAACATGTTTGTGAGTGTGCCGCAGTACCCGCCTGCCGATTTCAGAGGGGTGGTGCGTTCTAATTTCGACACGTTGTATTCGATTGCCTGGCTGGACTTGACCAAGGAACCGCTGGTGATCGCCGCGCCCGATACCGATGGGCGTTTCTACCTGTTACCGATGCTGGATATGTGGACCGACGTATTCGCTTCGCCGGGCTGGCGCACCACGGGCACTGAGGCCGGGCAATTTCTGGTGACGCCGCCGGGATGGACCGGGACGGTGCCCGCCGGGATGAGCCACCTGCCGGCGCCAACTCCGTTTGTCTGGGTCATCGGCCGTACCAAGACTGATGGCGCGGCGGATTACGCGGCGGTGCACAAGATCCAGGCCGGTTACACGGTTACGCCGTTGTCCCGGTTGGGCAAGGAGCCTGAAGCCGTCACCGTGAAGGTCGACCCGGCGGTGGACATGAAAACGCCACCGAAGATTCAGGTCGATTCCATGTCGGCTGCCAACTACTTCACTTACGCTGCCGAACTGCTGAAAGTGAATCCGCCGCACAGCACTGACCAGCCCATGCTGGCGCAGATCAAACGGATCGGCATCGAACCCGGCAAGCCGTTCGACATGGACACGCTGGATCCGCAAATCCAGGCCGCGCTGCAAAGGGTGCCCCAGGATGCGCAGGCCTTGATGACCTGGAAAGTGCCGACCCTGGCGCGGGAGGTCAATGGCTGGTCGATGAACACTGACACCATGGGTGTCTACGGCAACTACTACCTAAAGCGCGCCATCGTTACGCAGGTGGGGCTCGGTGCCAACCTGCCCGAGGACGCGATTTATCCGTTGAACATCGGCGACAGCAACGGCAAGCCGCTCGAGGGCGCAAACAAGTACGTGCTGCATTTCAACAAGGGCGAGGCGCCGCCAGTGAATGCCTTCTGGTCGATCACCCTGTATGACCCGGAAGGGTTCCAGGTCGCCAACTCACTCAATCGTTTTGCAGTCAGTAGCTGGATGCCGTTCAAGAACAACGCCGATGGCTCGCTGGATCTCTACTTCCAGAACGAAAGCCCTGGCAAGGATCTGGAGGCCAACTGGCTACCGGCACCCAAAGGGCCGTTCAACCTGACCATGCGTCTGTACGGCCCGAAAGCCGAGGCGCTGAATGGCAAGTGGAACCCGCCAGCGGTCAAGCCGATGTAGGCCTCAGGTCACAAAAAGCGGCCAATGACGGCATGTCATTGGCGGCTTTTGCCTGTCCAGCTACCTGTTCCGCCGCCAGCACCGCCGGTTCCGCCACCGGGCGCACCGGTGCCGCCGCCCGCGCCACTGCCCGGGCCATTGACGCCGGTGCTGCCGCTTGACGAGCCGGGGCTTTGTCCGCGCCCGTTATTGCCCGAGGGATCGCTGGGCCTGTTGTTGTCTGGCAGCAGAGTTGAATTGCGGGTTGCGCCGGGTGCCGTACCGGTCGCGCCAGGACCATCGCCGGACGCCGCAAGCGTGGCCAGGGACGTAGCCGACAACCATCCGGCCATGAGCAGCGAAGTCATTTTTCTGTTCATCATGGTCGTCTCCCGGGATGAGTCGTTACCTGATGTTAGTGTGAAGGGTCACGCGGTTGGTGCCGATCCG
Organism: Pseudomonas sp. BF-B-30; assembly: GCF_019956305.1. Lineage (NCBI taxonomy): Bacteria > Pseudomonadati > Pseudomonadota > Gammaproteobacteria > Pseudomonadales > Pseudomonadaceae > Pseudomonas > Pseudomonas sp. BF-B-30. The sequence goes on from NZ_JAHBDG010000029.1 coordinate 59,539, forward strand.
GTTGACGAATGGCACGGGGCCTCAGGGGGCCACCGATCCATGGCCAAACGAGAACCCTGTGAGGGCGAGCTTGCCCGCGAAAGCGACAGGTCAGGCAAATGGTTGGCCACTGATACGACGCCATCGCGAGCAAGCTCGCTCCCACACAGCTCTCAGCGTCAGCAAGGCCTATGATCGACCGGCGTGCGCTCAAGGTGCTACCGCCTCAGGGACCGCTGACGCAACCTGCGAAACCTGTCGGTGTCACACGTCAGGCACCTCGTCCTCAGGAGTGTCCGTTCATGAAAAAGTTGCGGATCGCCACGTTCAACGTCAATGGCCTGCGCGCACGCCTGCCGAATCTGTTGGCCTGGCTTGAACGGGAAAAACCGGATATCGCCTGCCTGCAGGAATTGAAGGCAGTGGACAGCGCATTCCCGGCGGCTGAGCTTGAAGCGGCCGGCTACGGCGCCATCTGGCAGGGTCAGGCGTCCTGGAACGGCGTGGCGATCCTGGCGCGGGATGCGCAGCCGCTGGAAAGCCGACGCGGGTTACCTGGCGATGACAGCGACAACCATAGTCGCTATCTGGAAGCCGCTGTCCACGGGGTTCTGGTGGGTTGCCTGTATTTGCCCAACGGCAACCCGCAACCGGGGCCGAAATTCGATTACAAGCTGGCGTGGTTCGAACGGCTTATCCATTACGCGCAGACGCTTGAAGGCAGCGAACATCCGGTGGTGCTGGCGGGGGACTACAACGTGGTGCCCACCGACCTGGACATCTACAACCCGCGCTCCTGGCTCAAGGACGCCTTGCTGCAACCGGAAAGTCGCGAGTGCTACCAGCGGTTGCTGGACCAGGGCTGGACCGATTCATTGCGGCACCTGCATCCACAGGATCGGCTCTACACGTTCTGGGATTATTTCCGTCAGCACTGGCAGAAAAACTCGGGGCTGCGCATTGACCATCTGCTGCTCAACCCGGCCCTGAGTCCGTATCTGCAAGACGCCGGGGTGGATGCGTGGGTGCGTAACGAGCCCCATGCCAGCGACCACGCGCCGACCTGGATTCAATTGGGCTCGCACAAGCGGCGTTGAGTGTTTTCATGCCGGGTGATTGGCTAAATCAATTGTCGGCGGCAGTGCTTGATCCCGTATACATAGCGGCCACTGGCGGAGCAATCCGCCGCTGCGTGCAAAAGGATTGAACGATGAGCGAGCCACGCCTGACCGACCGTGCTTTGTATCTGCAACGCCTGGGCTTCGATGCACCTCCAGCGCCGACCCTGGAAACCTTGCGCCAGCTGCAACTGCGCCATACCGGCGTTTTCTCGTTTGAAAACCTCACCACATTATCCGGCGAGCCGGTGCTGATCGACTTGCCGTCCATAGAGCAGAAGGTCTTGCACGATGGTCGTGGTGGTTACTGCTACGAACTCAACAACCTGTTCCTGGCCTTGCTACAGGAATTGGGTTTCGACGCCCGTGCCATCAGCGGCCGGGTGGTGATGGGCCAGCCGGAGGGCTCCTGGACTGCCCGGACCCACCGCCTGAGCCTGGTCATCATCGATGACGTGCGCTACATCACCGACGTCGGCTTCGGCGGCATGGTACCGACCGCGCCCCTGTTGCTTGATACCCGCGCCGAACAACCCACCCCGCACGAGTCGTATCGCATCGATCTGCACGTCGACGGCTTTACCTTGCGCGCCAACGTTGCGGGCGAATGGCGAGCGATGTACATCTTCGACCTGCAACGCCAGGAAGATATCGATTTTGCTGTGGGCAACTGGTACGTCTCGACTCACCCCGAGTCGTCTTTCGTCAAGCAGTTGATGGTGGCGCGCACCGGGGAGGGGTGGCGACGCACGCTCAACAATGGCAGCTTCGCGATTCACCGGATTGGCCATGACAGCGAGCGGCGGGAGGTGACGGATGTTCAGGAACTGATTGGCCTGCTGGGCAGCGAATTCGGCATTCGCGTACCGGAACAGGCGCAATTGGCACGGACTCTGAAACGATTGATCGCAGCGCCGCAGTAACAGGCTGATCCTGGACATCGCACAGAGCTGAGCCGATTGATCGGCCATTTGTGTTTCAGGGCCGAACACCCGGTTCCATCACCCGTTGGATTTCGCGCAAGGCCTCTGCCAGCTTCTGCTCCAGACCCTTGAGTTCGGCAGGGGTGAGGGTTTGTTTCAGGTGTGCGCTCTTGCCTTCGTTGAGCAGGGCTCGGCGCAAGGTATTGTTGATCACCGTCTGGTAGCCGTACCCCTCGTGTTCTGCCAGTGCGCGGGCCGCTTCGATGACTGCGTCATCGAGCATGATGGTAATGCGGGTCTTGCCTTTGGCGGGCGCCACGGCCCCGCGCCTGGCGTTGCTGAAATCGTATTCGTCTTTCATCGGTCATGCCTCCAGGTACTGACGACGCTCGCTTTTGGTGGCGATGCGCGCGGAAATGATTCGAACGAAATTCGGATCGCGGTGGGTGTACACGACAACCAGCAACCGGCCTTTGGCGTCCAGCCCCAGGGTGATCCAGCGTTGTTCATCATGGTGGTTGTCCTCGATGGTCAGCGCTCGCTCGTCATGGAATACCGGTTCAGTCTCTGCGAGGCTGATGCCTTGGTGCTTGAGTTTGTTGGCTGCGTTCTTGGCCTTGTGGAACTGAATTTCGAATGACTTCATTATGCATACTTTATATGTATGTAGAAGAGGCGGGCCTTACCGATGGTCGCCAGGAATTCAAAAGACTAGTCAGCACGCGGGTGCGGGCGGCGAGGGATGTATTTCAAGGTTTTTGGCGTGGCCAGGAGGGTGGGTGTCAGGCGGAAATGGACAAGTATCCATTTTGTGACTGATAAGTTGTATACAACTCTATAGACATTTGTCCTATGTCTTGCATACAGTGTGCGCATAACAAAAACCAGGGAACCCCCTCCATGAAAACGCCCCATGTTTCACACCAACGGCCCGAGGACGAAAATCTTGGGATCGGCGCGAATATGGCTTATGGCCTGCAACATGTTCTGACCATGTATGGCGGTATCGTCGCGGTGCCATTGATCATCGGCCAGGCGGCCGGGCTCTCGCCGGCGGACATCGGTTTGTTGATTGCTGCTTCATTGTTTGCGGGGGGGCTGGCAACACTGCTGCAAACCCTGGGTTTACCGTTTTTTGGTTGTCAATTGCCGCTGGTGCAGGGCGTATCCTTCTCCGGCGTCGCGACCATGGTGGCGATTGTCAGCAGTGGCGGGGAGGGCGGGTTTCAATCGGTGT